>JAYTIS010000381.1:0-4696 GCA_043731725.1 Novosphingobium sp. | reverse complement strand
CCGACCGACACCGCCGAGGCGGCCACCGCATATTCGAGCACCAGCGCCCACCCGACCGTCCAGGCGAGCAGTTCGCCCATCGTTGCATACGTGTAGGTATAGGCTGAACCCGCAACCGGGATCATCGAGGCAATTTCGGAATAACACAGCGCCGCGACGATGCAGATCGCCCCGGCAATCGCGAAGGCCAGCATCAGACCTGGTCCGGCTTTTTGTGCACCGGCTGCGGTCAGCACGAAGATGCCGGTGCCGATCACACAGCCGATCCCGAACAGGGTCAATTGGAAGGCACCGAGCGTGCGATGGAGCGATTTCTTTTGCGCGGTTGCCAAAATGGCCTCCAGCGACTTAACCCGACCGAACATGACGTCCCCTTAGACTTCTGACGGGCGCGCGCGGCGCCGCGAATGGTTGCTGGCGGGGAAGCTAACGCCAAGTCGCTCATTGGCAAGCGCTAATGCCCGCCCTTCCCCAGCCGCGCGGGCTCGGCTAAGGAACTGCTCATGTCCACCACCTTCCAGCTCGATACCGCGATCAGCCGTGCGCATCCCACCCCATCGCCGCTGCGCCGCACTACCATCCCGGCCATCCGCTTGCGCAAAGTCGGCGGCGTGACCAGCGAGCCGTTGGTCATGTTAACTGCCTACACCGCTCGTCAGGCGCAATTGCTAGATGAGCATTGCGACCTGATCCTGTGCGGAGACTCTCTTGGCCAAGTGATTTACGGCCTGCCTTCGAGCTTGCAGGTCACGCTCGATATGATGATCGCCCACGGCGCGGCGGTGGTGCGCGGATCGTACCATGCAGCGGTGGTGATCGATCTGCCGTTCGGAACGTACGAGTCCTCCCCCCAGCAAGCGTTCGCCAATGCTGCGCGCGTGCTGGCCGAAACCGGGGCCAGCGCGGTCAAGTTGGAAGGCGGCGCAGTGATGGCTGAAACGGTCGCCTTCCTGACCCAGCGCGGCATCCCCGTGATGGGCCACGTTGGCTTGACCCCGCAGGCAGTAAATGTGCTGGGCGGTTATAATGCGCGTGGGCGCAGTGATGCTGAGGCGGACAAGATCGTCAGTGATGCCAAGGCGCTTGATACGGCCGGCGCCTTTGCCATTGTCATCGAGGGCGTGGTTGAACCAATCGCCATCGCCGCAACCAATGCCGTAGCTTGTCCGACCATCGGTATTGGTGCCTCGGCGCAGTGCGACGGACAGGTGCTGGTCACCGAAGATATGATGGGAATGTTCGAACGCGTGCCGCGCTTCGTCAAACGCTATGGCGAGATAGCGACGCAGATCTCCGCCGCGGCTGAGCAGTATGCCAAGGACGTGCGGGCGCGCAGCTTTCCCGGTATCGACCAAACTTACCAGCCCAAGTAAGGTCACGCTGCCGTGCTCAAGCATTTCCGCATCTCAATTCTGTTTACGCTCGCTTGTCTGGCCATCGGCATTTGGTATGGCTGGGGCGAAAGCGGCACTTTTGCGGGCGCGCTACGCATTCTGTGGATCGTCAGCGTGCTGGCGGTGCTCGAAATCTCACTCAGTTTCGATAACGCGGTGGTTAATGCCAGCGTGCTGGAGGGTATGGACGAGCTGTGGCGTAAGCGCTTCCTGACTTGGGGAATGCTGTTCGCGGTTTACGGCATGTACGTGTTCTTCCCGCTGGCAATCGTCGCGGTGGCAGCTGGCATCGGGCCGATCGAGGCGTTCCGGCTGTCGCTGTCCAATCCCGCCCAGTATGAGACGATCATGCAGCATGCCCACCCCGGGATTGCCGGGTTTGGTGGGGCGTTCCTGCTGCTGGTCGGGCTCAAGTTCTTCTTCGATTCGGATAAGGACGTGCATTGGATTAAAGTGGTGGAAGAGCAGCTGGCTCGGTTTTCAGCGGTGCCAATGCTCGAAACGGTACTAGTCTTGCTGACCTTGTGGGGGGTCTCAACTTACTTGCCAGCTGAGGCGCGCTGGACCTATCTGATCGCCGGGATTCTGGGGATCGTCACCTTTCTGCTGGTTGAAGCGCTGGGCAAAGTGCTTGAACACCGCGAGAACGCGCTCAAGGCGGCCGGCGCGTTAGTTCGCTCGGGATTGGGCAGCTTCCTCTACCTTAATGTGCTCGATGCCACATTCAGTTTTGACGGTGTAATTGGGGCCTTCGCACTATCCAACAACATGATCGTGATCGCGCTAGGCTTATCAATTGGGGCGATGTTCGTGCGTTCGCTAACCTTGCTGATGGTCAAGGAAGGGACGCTGGCAGAATACCGATATCTTGAGCACGGCGCGTTCTGGGCGATCATTGCGCTGGGCGTGATCATGCTGGTTTCAGCACATTGGGAAGTGCCCGATACGGTCACCGGGCTGGTCGGCGCAGTGCTGATTATCGCGTCGCTGGCGTGGTCGATACGCCACCGGCGGCGGCAACCGCAAGCGGCTTGAGCCGAGCCGCAATTGGAGCTGCTAGCACCAGCTGGGCCAAATGATACAATAGGATCGGAAGCAGGATAATTCCCGCTGCGGCCGGCGCAAACAGCACTGAGGCCAGCGGCGCGCCCATCGCTATGCTCTTTTGCGCGCCGGCGTAGAGCATCGATATCCGGTTGGCCCGGTCAAGCCGCAACGCGCCGCCCAGCAGCCACGCGCCGAGATGACCAAACGCCAGCAGCAGCGCTGTCCCGCCCACCAGCCAGCCCCACCCGGTCAGATCGATCCGCGTCCAAAAACGCTGCTCGACCGCGCCTGAAAAAGCGACATAGACTGCAATCGCAATTGACGACCGGTCGAACCACGTCGCGAGCTGGCGGTGGTACTTAACCCAACTACCAAGCCAGCCTTGCGCAATCTGGCCGAGCACGAACGGCAGCAGCAGTATCGCTACTACTCTGAGCAAGCCATCGGTGTGCAGCCCGCCAGCCAGCCCGCCCGCGAGCCAAGAAAACAGCGGTGCAGTGATGAACACCCCGAGCAAATTAAGCAGCGCCGCCGCCACCACCGAACTCGCGACATTGCCCCCCCCGAGCGAGGAATAGGCGGTAGCCGATTGAACAGTCGAAGGCAGGCACCCGAGGTACAGGAACCCCAGCGCGAGCAACGGCGGCATCCACCCACTGCCCAACTGCCACACCAGCCAGCCAGCCAGAGCCATCGCGCCGAAACACCATAGCACCAGCGGCCATAGCAGCCGGTGGTTGGTCATTCCGGCCATGACCTCGTGGCGCGGCAGGCGCAGTCCGTTGAGAAAAAATAGCAAAAACACCGCTGCGTTTGAGATGAGCTGCGCGACATCTCGCCAACTCGCGCTCACTGGCAGCACCAGCGCCAGTACAACTGCGGCCGCTAGCAGCCGCACCATTGGATCAATTCCGGCGAACACTCAGCGCCCAGCGAGCGCAACCGGTGGGGCGGGCGTCGCCGAAAAACGCGGCGCCGGCGCAGGCTGGATCATGCCGCCAGCCTCGACAAATGTGCCTCGCGCCACATTGTGCGAGTGCTGAGGCGCTTCGCGCAGGCTCAGCACCGGAGCAAAGCAAATGTCGGTCCCATCCATGATGGCACACCATTCAGCGCGAGACTTAGTCAGGATCAATGCGGTCATTCGCTCCTTCAAAGGAGCCCACTGCGCTGGGTTCATTTGTTGGGCAAAGTCAGGATCGTCCGTCATGCCGATCTTTTCGAGCAGCAGCGCGTAGAACTGCGGTTCGATCGAGCCGAGCGAAATCCACTTGCCGTCGCTGGTTTCGTACGTGTCATAAAAGTGTGAGCCACCGTCGAGCAGGTTGACCCCGCGTTCATCGCGCCACTGGCCGTTGCCGAGGAAGGAATATGTCATCGCTGAGAGCACCGCGGCTCCGTCAACCATTGCCGCATCGACCACCTGCCCGGTGCCCCCGCCCCGCGCATGCAAAATTGCGGCGACCACGCCAAACGCCAGCAGCATCCCGCCACCGCCGAAATCGCCCACTGCATTGATCGGAAAGGTCGGCTTCTCGCCCGCACGACCGTACGAATGAAGCGCACCCGACAAAGCGATGTAATTTATGTCATGCCCCGCCAACGGCGCCATCGGGCCGTCCTGCCCCCAGCCGGTCATCCGCCCGATCACCAGTTTGGGGTTCAATTCCAGCAATACCTCAGGCCCCAACCCCAGCCGCTCGAGCACCCCTGGACGAAAGCCTTCTATCAGTGCATCGGCGCTGGTGACCAGTTGCTTGAGCTGGGCAATCGCCGCCGGATTCTTCAGGTCGAGCTCGATGCGCTCGCGGTTGCGATTGAGAATATCGCGGTTGCTGCCATCGCCGAACCGGCCGCTGGTACCCGGCCGCTCGACCCGGATTACCCGCGCGCCGTGATCGGCCAGCATCATGCCGCAAAACGGTGCGGGCCCGATCCCGGCCAATTCGATGATGGTAACACCTTGCAGAACCCCGGCCATCTCAATCCCTCACAAATTAATTGGGCGATGAAATAGGCTTTGGGCAAGCGATCTGCGCTTGTCGAGAGGGTTAGTGCAACTTGGCCAGTGCCTCACGCAGCAATTGATTATCTCCGCCGTTGCGGCGCGCTTGATCCAGCAGTTGACCTGCGCCGGTTGAATCTTGTCCTGTGGCTGCCAGCGCCATGCCCAGCGCCTGCGCCGCCACTGCGCTGCTGGGCTGCAATTGCCACGCCCGCTGGGCGGCGGTAAGCGCGCCTGGCGTATCTCTGCA
>JAYTIS010000380.1:0-8825 GCA_043731725.1 Novosphingobium sp. | reverse complement strand
CCGCCCCGATGTGATGTTCGTGATCCAGCGTGTGCTGGAGACCGAGGGCAAGCTGACTTTGCTGGATCAAAACCGCGTGATCCGGCCGAATCCGTTTTTCCGCTTGTTTTCGACCGCCAACACGGTTGGCTTGGGCGATACCAGCGGGCTCTATCACGGCACGCAGGCGATCAACCAGGGACAGATGGACCGCTGGAACATCGTCGTCGGGCTCAACTATTTGCCCGCAGCGGTCGAGTGCGAGATTGTGCTGAGCAAGTCCGAAGGGATCGCGTCCGATCTGGTGGGCCAGATGGTCAAGGTTGCTGACCTGACCCGGCAGGGCTTCATCAATGGCGACATCAGCACCGTGATGAGCCCGCGCACGGTGATTACCTGGGCGCAGAACACCGCGATCTTCAAAGATCCTGGCTTCGCGTTCCGGCTCAGCTTCCTCAACAAGTGCGATGAGACCGAGCGGATGCTGGTGGCCGAATATTACCAACGGGTGTTCGGCACCGATTTGCCTGAAAGCGTGGTCGGCAAGGCGTGAACGCGCTGCATTTGATTGCGCCGGTGCTGCTTGCGTTGAGCGCCGGGCAAGCGGGGTTGGTCACCGCGCAGGACAATTTGTCAGCTGAAACGGCCAAGGTGCTGCTTTATCCCGAGGCAGCAAACGGCCCGGCGGTACTCAATCAGGCCTTGGCAAGAGCGGCTGCGAGCAACCATCGCGCGGTCATCGTGTTCGGCGCCGACTGGTGCCACGATAGCCGCGCACTGGCGAAGGTGCTGACTTCCGAAGCCTTCAAGAACGAGTTCTCGGCCCGCTACGACGTTAGCTTTATCGATGTCGGCAAACCCCAAACCGGAGCGGGACACAACCTCGATCTGGTCAAGCTGTTGGGGGTCAAAAACCTCAAAAGCACCCCGGCGCTGTTCGTGATTTCGCCGCAAGGCAAACTGCTCAATGGCAAAAAAGACGCGGTCAGCTGGCGCAACGCCGAAAGTCGCGGCATCCAGGCAATTACCGCATGGTTCCGTGGCTTCGACAAAAAATAGTACGGCCTAAAAGGCTTATTCGCCTTCCCAGCCATCGAGCAGATCTGAAAACTCGTCGGCGTGCTCTTCTTCCTGCTCGAGGATTTGCATCAGGATCTTGCGCGTAGTGGTGTCGCGGTCGCCGAGGTAGTGAATCAGCTCGCGGTACGAATCGATCGCAATCCGTTCGGCTATCAGGTCTTCCTTGACCATGTCTTTCAGCGTCTTGCCTTCGCGGTATTCAGCGTGGCTCAGCTTGGTCAGATTATCGGGATTCAGATCAGGAGCGCCGCCCAACTGGACGATCCGCTCAGCCAGCATCATCGCATGCGCCTGTTCTTCCTTGGCATGTTCGAGGAAATGGGCTTTGACTGGCTCCGACACCAGCCCGGTCGCCGTGTGATAGTGGCGGGTGTAGCGCAACACGCAGACCCATTCGGTTGCCAGTGCTTCCTGCAGTTTGGCAATGATGGTTTCGCGGTCAGCCGGATAGCTTTTAGTCACCGCACCATCGTCAATGTTCTGGCGGGCATTGGCGCGCAGCGTCTTAACGTCGGTAAATTTCGATGGAGTGGTGGTGGGCGCGGTGGCCATGGTGCGGGTCCTGACTGAAGGGTCGCCCGCGAGCGGGGCTTGGAACCCCTCTAACGAACGACCCGCAATGCCAGTTCCCGCAGCGCGCGCGGATTTATGCCGGATTCGGGACAACCAGATATTTCTCGCCGGTTCGCCGCGCGTTGTATTCGCTAACGGCGTCCTTGCTCAGCATGCCCTCAAGCGACACTTCAGCCTTGTAATAGCTGGCAAAAGTAGTGGTCAGGTCCTTAGCGACGCGGCCGCGCATGCGCCCGACCACTTCCATCCCGGCCTTGGTCATAAATGGAGTGAGCAGCCACCCAGCCAAATCCCAGGTCAGGCCAAAGGCGCGGTTGAGGACCGTCGGCCCGATGTCGAGCGCGCCGTAGATGTAGACCTTCTTGGCCTCGCTCGAGCCATACCGGCTGAACGCGGCGCCGCGGCTGGCGGCGGCTTCCATTGCGGTCAGGATCTGCCCCGCGAGAGTACCGCCGCCAATCGGATCGAACCCGATCATGGCCTTGTTCTCGGCAATCGCATCGATCAGCTTGGCCATGAAATCGGGCGCGGTCATATCGAGCACGTGCGTTGCTCCGAGGTCCTTGAGCAATTTTACCTGATCGGCAGAGCGCACGATGTTGACCAACGGCACCCCGTCTTCGAGGCAGATCTTGACCAGCATCTGGCCCAAGTTGGAAGCTGCGGCGGCGTGTACGATACCGGTGAAACCTTCGAGTTTCATCGTCTCGACAAAGCACAGCGCGGTCATCGGATTAACAAAGCTAGAAGCGGCCTGCGCCGGGCTGACATCGCTGCCCACTGGCATGCACATTGCTGCGTCTGCATAGGCATAGGAGCCGTAAGCCGTGCCCGGCACGCAGGCGACCAGCTTGCCCAACAAAGCCTCGGCACCGGCACCTGCAGCGATCACAGTGCCAGCCGCTTCGTTGCCGGCGGGCATCGCCATCCCGTGGCGGGCTTTCATCGCGCGGGTGGCATTGTCGGGCATCTTGGCGACGACTTTGCCCGGCGTGTAGCTGGCATTTTCGGTATCGGCCGAGGCGAACAGCAAGCCCAGGTCCGACGGGTTGATCGGGGTCGCCTCAACCTTGATCAGCACTTGGCCGGGCTTGGGATCCTCCCAGGTCTTGTCATTGAGCTGGAGCGTTAGCGTGCCGTCCGCATCGAGCTGAGTGGTGAGCTGCTTGCCGGTGAATGTCATGGTTCTCTCCCGAATCCGATCCGCTGATCGCGGCGTTTCAAATTGCAACTTAGATCGTCAGCCGTCCGGGTAAAGCGCCCGTACAAAATAAAGTCCGTGGCTGGGGGCATTGAGGCCAAGTTGCTGCCGGTCGCGTGCGGCGAGAACCTCGGTGATCTGGATCTCAGGCCAACGCCTCATCCCGACCAAGGCCAGGCAGCCGACCATCGAGCGCACCTGATGCTGCAGGAACGAGCGCGCCGACGCTTCGATCAGCACGTGGTCGCCATCACGCCGCACAGCCAAGAGGTCGAGTGTCTTGACCGGACTGGCCGATTGGCAATGGGCCGAACGGAAGGTGGTGAAATCGTGCGTGCCGACCAGCGCCTGCGCGGCGCGGTGCATTGCCGCTGCGTCCAATGCAGGCCGCACGTGCCAGGCCCGGTCGCGCTCCAGCGTCAGCGGCGCGCGGCGATTGTGGATCCGGTACAAATAGGCGCGGCCGATGCACGAAAACCGCGCATGCCAATCATCCGCCACCACCGCACAGTCCAGTATTGCGATCGGGGCTGGCCGGAGCAAAGCGTTAAGCGCCTCCATCAAGCGGAATGGGGTGATGGCTTTTTGAATGTCCAGGTGCGCCCGCATGCCGAGCGCGTGAACCCCGGCATCGGTCCGCCCGGCAGCGGCGAAGGTGACTGCCTCGCCGGTGATCTGGAGCGCGGCGGCCTCCACCGCCGCCTGCACGGTCGGTCCGTTTGGTTGGCGCTGCAGGCCCATGAACGGGGTGCCGTCATATTCGAGGGTGAGGGCGAAGCGGGTCATGGTGAGGTTTTGCGCAGACAACACCACCCCCTGGCCCCCTGCTCTGAAGAGGAGTGGGAGTAAGCTGCGCCACGGATAAGCCCACTCCTCTTCAGAGGAGGGGGTTGGGGGTGGTGGCCCCACATGATGGGTTCCGCGTCAGCCAACTCGCATCCCCGCCGCGATTGGCCGCCCGCGCAACAATTCAGCGACGGTCATCACGGGCCGACCGGCGCGTTGAATCAGCGTCGGGCGCAGTGCTGCGTGGCCGCAAGCAATCGTCAGTTGATCATCCAGCGTGGTGCCCGTAGCGCCCTCGCGCGCAACGACTTGTGCCGCCAGTACCCGGTACCGCTCTCTGTCGAGTTCGAACCATGCCCCCGGCGCCGGCGCAAACGTGCGGACTTGTCGCTCGATCAGCTCAGCGCTTTTCGAAAAATCGATCCGCGTCTCGGCTTTGTCGATCTTGGCCGCATAAGTCACACCCAGCGCGGGTTGCGGGGCTGGGGTATGCCCTGTCAAATCGGCCAGCACCTCAATCATTAGACTAGCACCCAGCTCGGCCAGTTCGGCGACAAGTTCGCCGCCCGTTTTGTCAGCGATCGGGGTGCGCGCCACAGCCAGCATCGGCCCGGTATCAAGCCCGGCCTCCATTTGCATGATCGTCACTCCGGTGACCGGGTCGCCCGCCAGAATCGCACGGTGGATCGGCGCCGCGCCGCGCCAGCACGGCAGCAAGCTAGCGTGGATGTTGAGGCAGCCGTGCTTAGGCGTATCTAGCACGACTTGCGGGAGTATCAGGCCATAGGCGGCGACCACCGCGACGTCGGCGTTGAGCGCGGCGAAGTCGGCCTGCGCTACAAGATCACGCAAACTCAGCGGAGAATGGACCGCAATCCCCAATTCTTCGGCCTGGCGCTGAACCGGCGAGGGCTGGAGCTGTTTGCCCCGGCCGGCCGGACGCGGCGGCTGGGTATAGGCTGCGATCACATCATGCCCCGCCTCGACTAACGCCGTCAGCGCCGGCACGGCAAAGTTTGGGGTTCCCATGAAGATCACGCGCACAGCCAACTCCCGCTCACCCTGAGCCTGTCGAAGGGCTGTCCTTAAGCGTGACGGCGGAAAAGGAAAGGACAGGGCTTCGACAAGTTCAGCCTGAACGGATATGGGATTGGCATGGCATCGCAAGAGATCGAAACGCTGACCGCCGCCTTGGCGAAGCTGCCGGGGCTGGGCCCGCGTTCGGCGCGGCGCGCGGTGTTGTGGCTGATCAAGCGCCGTGAAGGCGCGCTGGGCGAGCTGCTCGAAGCGCTGGATGCGGTGCGTGAGGGCCTGGTCGAGTGCCACACTTGCGGTAACGTCGATACCTCGGACCCGTGCGGAATTTGCGCAGATCCGCGCCGCGATCCCCGCGCGCTGTGCGTGGTGGAGGACGTGGCGGACTTGTGGGCGCTCGACCGCGCACGGCTGTTCGCCGGGCGGTACCATGTCCTCGGCGGGCGGCTTTCGGCGCTTGACGGCGTCCGGCCCGAAGACTTGACCATCGGCAAGCTGATCGAACGGGTTTCGCTGGGCGGGATCGACGAGGTGGTGCTGGCAATGAACGCCACGCTAGAAGGCCAGACCACCGCACATTACATTGCCGAACGACTTGAAACCTACCCGGTACGGCTGACGCAATTGGCGCATGGTCTGCCGGTGGGGGGCGAACTCGACTACCTCGACGAAGGAACTTTGGCGCAGGCGCTGCGGGCGCGTCGCCCGATGGGTTGAGATTTTCGCGCAGGGCTACTATCTGCACCTTCATGGCTATTCGCGAAATCCTCGAAGTTCCCGATCCGCGCCTCAAGCAGATCTCGGCCCCGGTCACCGCATTCGATGACGAATTGCGCACGCTGGTCGATGATATGTTCGAGACGATGTACGTCGCCCCCGGGATCGGTCTGGCGGCGGTGCAAGTCGGGGTGCCGCTGCGGGTGCTGGTGATCGACCTGCAGCCTGAAGACGAAGACGCCGAGCCCGAAGCGTGCACCGCGCATGGCGGGCATTCGCACTCGCACCAGCCGCTCAAAAAAGAGCCGATGGTGTTCATCAATCCCGAGATCATCGATCCGTCGGAAGATCAGTCGATCTATTCGGAAGGCTGCCTGTCAGTCCCCGAAATCTACGCAGATGTCGAACGTCCGGCGCGGATTCGGGCGCGTTGGCAGGATCTGGACGGCAAGGTCCACGAAGAAGATATCGACGGGATGCTGGCGACCTGCCTGCAGCACGAGATAGATCATCTCGAAGGCGTGCTGTTTATCGATCACCTGTCGCGGCTCAAACGTCAGATGGTGCTCAAGAAACTGGAAAAGCTGCGCAAGGCGGCTTAATGGGGCTAGCGTTCTTGCTCCGTTCTTGTAGCATGGCGCGATGACCCCCGCAGTGTTCCTCATTTTCGTGCTTTTATTTGGCCTAGCGCTTGGCGGCGGGCTGGGGTGGTTTTTGGCAGGGCGACCAGTTGCTGACTTGCAGCTACGGCTGGCGGCGTTGCAGAACGATGCGCGCGACGGCGAGTCGCAGTTTAGAAATGCCATTGCCGAGCTCGGCGACGCGCAAATCAAGCTAGCGACACTTGAGGCCAATGCCACCAGTTTTGCCGAGCAAAAGACCGGGCTGCTGATCGCGCAAGAGAGTCTAAAGCGTGAATTCGAAGCGGCCGGGGCCAAAATCCTGACGCAGGCGCAGGAAGCGCTGATGACTCGCGCCGACGCACGCTTTGCGCAGTCTGAGGAGAAGAGCGCCGAACGACTCAAGGCCTTGCTTGCGCCGGTCGACGAGCGCCTCAAATCGTACGAGCAGCAAGTGACCACGCTGGAGAAGCAGCGAGTTGAAGGGTTCAGTCAGCTCGCTGGGGTGATCGAAGAGGTGCGCAAGGGCCAGGAAGAGGTCAAGCGTGAGGCGGCGCGGCTGGGCAATTCGCTGACGAATGCTCCGAAAGCAAGGGGCCGCTGGGGTGAGCGCGCGCTGCAGAATGTGCTCGAACAATGCGGCCTGTCGCAGCACACCGATTTCAATCTCGAACATTCGCTCGATACCGAGGAGGGGCGGCTACGGCCCGACGCGATCGTGCGGATCCCGGGGCAGAAGATGCTGGTGATCGACGCCAAGGTTTCGCTCAACCACTATCAGGCGGCGTTCGAGGCGGGTGATGACGAGACCCGCAAGCGCAACCTCGATCTCCACGCGCGCGCAATGCGCGGCATGTGCAGACGCTCGGCGCAAAGAGCTACCAGAGCCAGTTCGACGAAGCGCCGGACTACGTCGTGATGTTTGTGCCGGGCGAACATTTCGTTGCCGCCGCGCTCGAATCCGATCCCGATCTGTGGGATTTTGCATTCCATAACAAGGTCTTGCTGGCCTCTCCGACCAATCTGGTGGCGATCGCCCGGACCGTTGCGATGGTCTGGCAGCAGGATCAGCTCGCGCGCGAGGCGATCGAGATCGGCAAGGCAGGGGCGGAATTGTATGACCGGCTGGCAGTCGCTGCCGATCACCTCAAGGGGGTTGGCGCAGGGCTTGACCGCGCGGTCCGCAAGTACAACGATTTCGTCGGCAGTTTCGAACGCAACGTGCTGACCTCGGGCCGCCGGCTCAAGGATAAGGGCATCGCGATCGGCAAGCGCGAGATCGAGGAAGTTCCGGTGATCGACAGCTTGCCGCGTCATGCCGACAACGTGGAGACGGACTTGCTGCTGCAAGACAACACCGGCGACGCCGAAGCTGCCGAATAACGCCTAGCGTTTGCGCACCAGCTTGGCCGAATGACCCGGAGCGGTCAGGGTCAGCGTGTCACCGGCAACCTTGTATTGCGGGGACGCGCCGAGCAATTTGCCCACCGCGCGTTCCTGCTCCATCACCCCGTCGCAGTACATCTGGGTCGAGATGACCAGGCCGACCATCAGCCGGTCAGGGGTAATCGACAGATTGCTGCCTATGCCGTTGCAGCCTGCGCTGGCCGACAGCGAATCTGCCTGAATGGTGATCGCGGCCTTGCTAGATACCGGTTTCTGGCCGTCGATGCTGACGAACGACCAGGTTGTACCGATGATCGAGGTAGGGGCCGCGCCAGCGGTGGTACAGGCGGCCAGCAGCGGCATGGCAACCGTGCCGAGGGCGATCAAAGCGTTTCGTTTGGTCATGGCGGGCAGCCTGCCACGCACCACCTGATCGGCGAATGAACGGCGCTAATCCAGCGCGGCAAGCGCTTCATAGGCCAGTACCGCACCCGCGACAGCGGCGTTGAGGCTGTCAGCGCGGCCCTTCATCGGCATGGTCACGCGCATATCGCAGGCCGCCTCGTAATCCTCAGGCAGCCCGCGCGATTCGTTGCCCACCAGCAGGAAACACGGTGCGGCATAGGGTGCGGCGCGATAGGGAACGGCATCGCGCAGGCTGGCTGCCACCAACTGGCCAGCACCGCTGCGCAGCCACGGCAGGAATTCCTCCCAGCGGGCCTGCGCAATGCCTTGGGTAAACACCGCACCCATGCTGGCACGCACTGCCTCGACCGAGAACGGATCGGCGCAGTCATCGATCAGGATCAGTCCGCCTGCGCCAACCGCATCTCCAGTGCGCAGCATCGTGCCAAGGTTGCCCGGATCGCGCAGCGCCTGTGCGATCAGCCAGATCTTCGCGCTGCCCCGGTCAAGCGCGCCAAGCGAGGTATCGAATTCGGCGAACACTCCGGCGACGGCCTGCGGATTGTCCTTGCCGGTTACCTTGGTCAGCAAGTCGGGGCCCATTTCCAGCACCTCGCCGCCCGCCGCCAGGACATCGGCCTCGAGCGCATCGAGCAAGGGATGAGCATCGCGGCCCGTGGCCATGACCAGCACTTCCGGCAGCCGCCCGCTGGCCCGCGCATCGGTCAGCAGGCGCAATCCCTCGGCAAGGAACTTGCCCGAAGCCTTGCGGTGCTTCTTTTCGCGCAAGCCCCGCAGGAACTTGACTGTGGGATTGGAAAAGCCGGTGATGGTGCGGCGTACAGACATTCAGTCCTCGCCGAAGCCGTCCTTGACCAGGCCGACCAGCTTGAGCAGCGCCAGATCCGCGCCTTCACCCTCAACGATGATATCGATGGTATCGCCCTTGGCCGCGCCGAGCATCATCAAACCGAGGATCGAGGCGCCTTCGGCGTCGTTGCCGTCCTTTTCAACCTTCACCCGCAGCCCATCGCCCAGCTTGG
>JAYTIS010000379.1:0-2053 GCA_043731725.1 Novosphingobium sp. | reverse complement strand
CCATCAACAAGGACGAGGACGCCCCGATCTTCCAGGTCGCCGATATCGGCCTAGTGGGTGACCTGTTCACAGTGGTGCCCGAGCTGACTTCGAAGCTCTGATTGCCGCGCTAGCGGAAAGCGGAAAGGCCCTGCGTCGGCGGGGCCTTTTCTTTTGGGCGCGTTGCGAACACTTGAGATCCTGGCATACTCACCTCTTCAATCGGAGAGGTCGAGAGTGAAATTTGCCGCGCCAATCCGCATACTGTTAATGTTTGCAGCCATGCTGTTTTCCGCGGAAAATGCCACGGCACAAACCTCGTCGCTGGTTCTGGATCCGGCTACACCATGGAATATTGATTACGCGGACAACGAGTGCCGACTGCTGCGGACATTCGGCAGCAGCGATCAGACAATCACGCTGCGGCTGGCGCGCGGAGGAAATACCGGAACGATTGACATGGTGATTGCCGGGATTGGAGTGCCGAAGCTGCCGCCTCGATTACCGGTCCAAATCAAATTCGACCCGCAGGGCTTAACTCAATCGTCATCGGGCTGTTCGATGGCAATCCCCAGTGGTGGGGGCGCTTCGTCAGATGGTACGACACCGATATGTCTCTGTTCGATCAGGCCGGGACAAATCAGGTCGTAGAGTTCAGCGGTGGCAAGGACTTCATGGTTCGGTTGAACATCACAATGATTCACCAGGCTCTCAAAGCGCTGGACTCTTGTTATTCTGACCTTTTGTAAAGTTGGGGCGTTGGGCTGGAAGACGTAGCCTTCTTGATGGCTCCTCAGAACCGCTCCCCCAATGGTTCAACCGAAGTTACCGCGCAGCGACTGGACGTGCCGAAACCGAAAGGAAATCCTGCGGCGTGGGCTACGAGCGCCGATTATCCCACCGAGGCCCAAGTGAACGAGCAGAGCGGGGACGTAACGGTTGCGCTAATACTTGGATCCGACGGACGACCTGCACGTTGCCAGGTTGTTGTCACCAGCAAGGTTGCCGCGCTGGATTTGGCAACCTGCAAAGTGCTGCAGGCTCGAGCCTACTATGTCTCGCCAAAGGACACCAATGGGAAGCCAAGAACTTCTGTCCGTATCGAGCGGGTGCGCTGGCGGCGGCCGGACTTCTGATTTTGGTGCCTAGACCCGCTCGTACAGCACCAACGGCCGCTCGCCCGGTTGCTGGTGACGGGCGTATTCCACGAAGCCCAACGTGTGGGCGACCCGCTCCGAGGCCACATGGCCCGCCTCGATCATGCAGGCGACGCGCTGCTTGCCGTGCGCTTCATCGAACCACGGCATCACCGCGCGCATCGCTTCACCGGCGATGCCCTCGCCCCAGTGATCTGGGTGGACGATCCAGCCGGCCTCGGGCACATCGTCGAGCCCGTGAGCGAAGCCGCGGTACGAGCGGAACACGCCGATGTTCGCAATGATCTGCGGCAGACCGCGCTTCCGCACCATGAAGGTGCCGTAGCCCCACAGCGCCCATGACCCCGCGTTGCGGGTGAGCCGCGCGAAGGTATCGGCCTTGCTCGGCGACCAGTTGCCAAGAAACGTCAAAGTACGCGGATCGGTGTTGATCGCGTTCAGCCCGTCAAAGTCGCTCACCTGCGGGCGCCACAGTTCGAGCCGCTCGGTGGTGAGGACGAGGTCGCTCATAGCCACGCATCGACCGCGTGGATCAGCACCCCGACCAGCCCGCCCACCAGGGTGCCGTTGATGCGGATGAATTGCAGATCACGCCCCACCGCGCCTTCGATCCGGCTGGTCACCGTCTTGGCGTCCCAGCGCTTGACCGTTTCGGAGACCAGCCGGACGATCTGGTCGCCATAGCGGGTGGCGACGCCGACCAAGGTGCGGTGGGCGAAGCGGTTGACCTGGGCTTGCATCTGGGGATCGTCGCGCAGCGCGGTGCCAAGCTCGGCCAGGGCCTCACCCAATTGGCCGCCAATCCCGGCGGCGGGTGCGCGCAGGCGCCTCAGCAGGCCAGTGCGCAGGCGTTCCCACACCCCCTGCCACCATTTCGCCACTGCCGGATTGGCGAGCAGTTCGTCCTTCATCCGCTC
>JAYTIS010000378.1:0-4831 GCA_043731725.1 Novosphingobium sp. | reverse complement strand
CCGCCCATGGCCATATCCATGGTCGATGCGGTGATGCTCCCGGTGTCAGTGTAGGTGCCATGCGCCACTGCATACATCGTGCCTTGGCCGCCGAGCTGGCACGTCATGCTCGAATCTATCGTTCCTCCGGTCGCGTTGAAACTGTCGAACTGGCATTGGCCCTTGCCCATGCGCTGCTTCATGGCCTCGGCGCCCTTGGCGGCGTCCTCAGGCGTCAGGCAGTAGGTCAGCGGCTTTTCGAACATCCGGGTCTTCATCGCAGCGACCACGGCGGGCGGCATGCCGGGCATGTCCATCTGCTTGATTTCGACTTTGGACTGGTAGAGCCCGGGTTGGAAGTGCACCTCGCTGGCAGCGGCGGCGGCCTTGGCATTGGCCGCCGGGTCGCTTGATCCGGTGCCGCCCGGATCAGCCGCCTTATTGCAGGCCCCGAGCGAAAGCACCGCAATCAGCGGCAAAGCAATTGACAGACGCATGGCATTGTCCTTCCCGATGATTGGAACGACACCAGCTTATCAAGCGGGCGCCGCGCTGCCAATCGCCATAAAATGCGGGCGGTGAATTCCAGAACGCCGCCATGCCGTAGGGGCAGCGCAGATGCGCTTGGCCAGCAGTGCAACGCGGGCTTGCAGGCGGGGCCGCGATGGGCCAATCTTCGGCCAAACCGACCGATGGAGAGCAGCTATGAACCTTGATTTCAGCGCCGAAGATCTGGCCTTTCGTGACGAAGTTCGCAGCTTCATCGCCGACAACTATCCTGCTTCGCTGCGCGGCAAACAGGACGAAGGCGACGAGCTGAAGAAGGAAGACTTCCTATCGTGGCACAAGGTGCTGGCCAAAAAGGGTTGGGTCGCACCGGCCTGGCCGGTCGAATATGGCGGCACCGGGTGGACTTCGACCCAGCGCTACATCTGGTCCGAAGAAACCGCACGCGCCGATTGCATTCGGCTGATGCCGTTCGGCTTAGCGATGGTCGGACCGGTGATTTATACCTTCGGCACACCCGAGCAGAAGGCGAAGTTCCTGCCTCGGATCCTGTCGGGCGAAGATTGGTGGTGCCAGGGCTATTCGGAACCCGGCGCGGGCTCGGACCTTGCCTCGCTGCGGACCAAGGCCGTTCAAGACGGCGATGATTATGTGGTCGATGGCCAGAAAACCTGGACCACGATGGCGCAGTATGCCGACTGGGGATTTTTCCTGGTTCGCACCAATTTTGAAGCCAAGATGCAGGAAGGCATCAGCTTCCTGCTGATCGACATGAAGAGCCCGGGGATCGAAGTTCGTCCGATCATTACGCTGGGCGGCGAGCATGAGGTCAACGAGGTGTTCCTCGATAACGTCCGGGTGCCAGTAGCCAACCGCGTTTACGAAGAAAACAAGGGCTGGACCTGCGCCAAGTTCCTGCTCGCGCACGAACGCGTTGGGATCGCCGGGGTCGCCTCGTCCAAACGCGGGGTCGAAAAGCTCAAGGCCGTCGCCGCTACCGAAATGGAAGGCGAACGCTCGCTGCTGGCCAACCCGTTCTTCCGCCGCAAAGTGGCCGAACTGGAGATCGATCTGGCCGCGCTCGAATATACCGAACTGCGCACGCTCGCCGGGATGGCGGCGGGCAAGAACCCCGGCCCGGAAAGCTCGGTGCTCAAGATCAAGGGCAGCGAAATCCAGCAGCGGCTAACCGAGCTAACGCTCGAAATGGCCGGGCATTATGGTGCGCCCTACTATCGCGGCTTTGGTGAGGGTGACAACGAGCACCCGATCGGCCCCGAATGGGCCAACCGCGCCGCGCCGACCTATTTCAACGCGCGCAAAACCACGATCTATGGCGGATCCAACGAGATCCAGCGCAACGTGATTGCCAAAATGGTATTGGGGCTCTGAGCTTCGTGCGCCTTACCCACTCCTCGTCATTGCGAGCGTAGCGAAGCAATCCAGAGCCCCTCTAGTGGCGCTCTGGATTGCCGCGGGCCTACGGCCCTCGCAATGACGAATAATATTCGATCGCGGACGAACGCGCGACTTGAGAGGACGAACTAATGGATCTGAGCACCACCGAAACGCAGGGAATGCTGCGCGATACGCTCGCGCGGTTCCTGGCCGATACCTACAGCTTCGATGCCCGGCAGAAGATGATCGCGAGCCCCGAAGGCCGCGATCCGGGGATCTGGCGCGCACTCTCAAGCGAGCTCGGACTGACCTGCGCTCCATTTGCCGAAGAACTGGGCGGAATGGGCGGCGGCGCAATCGAAAACCAGATCATGATGGAAGAGCTGGGCAAAGTGATCGCGATCGAGCCGTGGCTACAGACCGTGGTGGCGGGCGGCGGAGCGCTGGTGGCCGCTGGTGGACCGCTGGCCGAGGCGATGATCCCGCAGATCATATCGGGCGATTGCCTGATCGCCTTCGCCTATGCCGAACCGCAAGGCCGCTATAATCTGGCCGACATCGGCACCACCGCCAAGCAAGACGGCACCGGCTATGTGCTCAATGGCCACAAGGGCGTGGTCTATGCCGCGCCGTGGGCGACGCACGTGCTGGTCACCGCGCGCACCGGCGGCGGGCGGCGCGACCGTGACGGGGTCGAACTGTTCCTGGTCGAAGCCAATGCCAAAGGCGTTTCGCGCCGTGATTATCCCACTGTTGACGGCTTCCGCGCCTCCGAAATCTATTTCGAGAATGTCGCCATCCCGGGCGAGGCACTGCTGGCCGGCGGGATCGACTTGATCGAACGCGTGGTCGACGAATGCACCGTGGCGGTCTGCGCCGAAGCCACCGGGATTGCCCGCACGATGCTTGCGCAGACGGTTGAATACACTGGCCAACGTAAACAATTCGGAGTGCCGATCGGCAAATTCCAGGTGCTCCAGCACCGCATGGCCGACATGCTGGTTGAGGCTGAGCAAATCGCATCGATGGCCTTGATGGGCACGCTCCGGCTCGACGAGAGCGCGAACGCGCGCAAGGTTGCGGTATCGATGGCCAAGGCCAAGGTCTCGCGCTCAATCCGCTTTGTCGGGCAAAGCGCGGTGCAGACCCACGGCGGGATCGGGATCACGATGGAGCTCGCCATCGGGCATTATTTCAAGCGTGCAACGATGATCGAACATCAGTTCGGCGGGGCTGACTATCACCTTGAGCGGTATGAAGCGCTGACCTTACCTGCGTGACCCGGCGCGCGGCGCTGTTTGGCGCGAGCGGCGGCATTGGGGCAGCGCTGGCTGACCAGCTGTGCGCCGATCCGCACTGGGACGAAGTGTGGCTGGGCGCGCGGAAGCGACCCGACGCAACTGCGCTAACCGCGCGGTCATTTGCGTTCGATAGTGACGATGAAGCAAGCCTGATTGCCGCCGCCCAGCAGATCGGCGCGGGCGGCGCGCTTGATCTGGTGTTCGTGGCTACCGGATTGCTGCACCGGCCCGGGCTGCCCCTCCCCGAGAAATCGTATCGCGCACTTGATGGAGCAGCGATGGCCGAGCTGTACCGGGTCAACGCCATCGGCCCGGCGCTGATCGCCAAACATATGCTACCGCTGTTGCCGCGAGACCGCCGGGGGGTGTTCGCGGTGCTGTCGGCCAAAGTCGGCTCGATTGGCGACAACCGGCTGGGCGGTTGGCACAGCTACCGTGCCGCTAAGGCCGCGCTCAACATGCTGGTCGCCAATCTCGCCGTCGAGGTTCGCCGTAGCCATCCCCAAGCGGTAATCGCCGCGCTACATCCCGGCACGGTCGATACTGAACTTTCCGCTCCGTTCCAGCGCGGGCTGCGCGAAGGGCAACTGCAGAGTCCAGCCGCCTGCGCGGCTGCGCTGCTGGCGACGCTGGCCAGGCTGCAACCAGCGGACAGCGGCGGCCTGTTCGCGTGGGACGGCGCGCGGTTGCCGTGGTAGCCCCCTAATCAGTTATGCACCGCCGCCACAATCGGCCCCGCTACTCCGGTTTGCACCAGCACAGCGGTCTTGAGCCCAGCCTGCTTGATTGCGGGCAGCGTAAACCGTTGAGTGCCGCCGCTGAATTTGCCAAGCAGCGCGAACTCGCGCACGACATTGCGGTGCGGCAGAGTTCGGCCGCCGTTCTCGCCTGCTTTGATCGGGATTTGCACGACCCGGGGGTCATAGCGCACCAGATAGACCGAGCTGGCGGGGCTGGGTCCGGTGACGGTTACTTGGTTCGAGGCAAGCGCTACATTGGCCCCGTCGCCGCCGCGATCGAACTGGCGCAGCGCTTGCTCGACCTCGCCGTGAGCTGTGCCGACCACATCACCGCGCCCGTTGACCACCACTTGCGGGGTGAACACCCCGTCATGGCCCAAGGCACCGGCATAGGCGCGCTGGCGCGCGGTGAACGCTGGTTGCGCAAAGCTGTCCTTCCAACCGAGGTAATCCCAATAGGTCACTTGCCACGACAGCGTTAGTACACCCGGACGGTCGGCCAGGGCCATGACATTGGCATTGGCCGGCGGGCATGATGAGCAGCCCTGGCTTTGGAACAGTTCGATCACTTGTAGACCATGGCCCGGCAGCGATGGCGGGGCAGCGGCTTGCCCTGGCGAGCAAGCGGCCAGCGCTGCGGTGAGCAGCGCAGCCAAGCCAGTGCGGCGAAGTAAGCTAATACGGTCCATGCGCGGCGTCTCCCGTTTTGACACTCGCTGGTTCGTCTGGCCGCGCGGCTTGGTTACAGCTCCTACGATCCACAACCCCACGAACAGGTCAAAGCCGACCCGCCATTAAGCGACACCACTTGCATCAGGCCGCCGCAGGTTTGATCGGACAGCTGACTGTATTCGGGCTCTCTCGCTGCGCCAAAGCCGAGCCGGGCAAGCGTTTTCTGCACCTTGT
>JAYTIS010000377.1:0-2852 GCA_043731725.1 Novosphingobium sp. | reverse complement strand
AGCGAAGGCGTGAGCGCGGCACGGATCCCCGATCAGCGCGCGGTGATCGATCGCCGCGTGCTGGCGGAGGCAATTGCCGATGCGGTGGCCGGCTCTGGCCCGGTCAAGGCGCGGCCGCAGGTGGTTGAATTGCTGCGCGCCGCGCTGGCTGCGGGTCGCGCTGAAATCGCCCGCCGGCTGAGCGAGCAACCCTCGGCCGGACACGATTGCGCTGAGGCTCAGGCGTTCCTGATCGATCAACTGGTGCGGGTGATCCACGATCACGTCACCGCCGATGTCTATCCCTCGCACAATCGCACTTCGGGCGAACGGCTGGCGATCACCGCGGTGGGGGGGTATGGCCGCGGCGAAATGGCGCCGCATTCGGACGTCGATATCGGCTTCATCACGCCGGGCAAGCAGACCGCTTGGTGCGAACAGGTGATTGAGGCGATCCTGTATTACCTGTGGGACCTCGCGCTCAAAGTCGGTCAGTCGAGCCGGTCGCTCGATGATATGGTGCGCATGGCCAAAAGCGACCTGACGATCCGCACCGCCTTGCTCGAAGGCCGTTATGTGTGGGGCGATCAAGCCTTGTTCGATCGGGCCAGCGAACGCTTCTGGTCCGAAGTAGTCGCCGGGACCGAACGCCAGTACGTCGCCGAAAAGCTGGCCGAACGGAACGATCGCCACAAGCGGCTGGGCGACAGCCGCTATGTCGTCGAACCCAATGTCAAAGAGGGCAAAGGCGGGCTGCGCGATCTGCACACGCTGTACTGGATTGGCAAATATATCCATCATGTTCAGCAGGTGTCCGAACTGGTCGGGGCGGGCCTGCTAACCCCGGCCGAGTACCGTACCTTCCGCCGGGCCGAGAATTTTTTCTGGGCGGTGCGCTGTCACCTCCACACCATCACCGGGCGCGCCGAAGACCGGCTGACCTTCGATGTCCAGCGCGAGGTCGCCGCGCGCATGCAATTTGCCGATCGCCCCGGCAGGAGCGCGGTCGAACGGTTTATGCAGTACTTCTTCCTGCAAGCGAAACATGTCGGCCACCTGACCGGGTTGTTCCTCGCCCAGCTTGACGAGCAGTTTGCCAAGAAACAGCCGCGCGGTCTGCTGGCCGGGTTTCGCGCGCGCAAGCGCAGCCTCAAGGGCTTCGAGGTGTTCGGCGGCAAGATCAATGTGCCATCGGATGACTGGTTCCAGCAGGACCCGGTGCGGCTGCTCGAGATATTCGTGCTCGCCGACACCAACCGTCTCGAAGTACACCCCGAAGCGATGCGCTGCGCGCTGCGCGATGCCCGGCTGGTTGACGCGATGCGCGCCGATCCGCGCGCCAATGCCATGTTCCTCGATCTGCTAACCAGCCGCCACGATCCTGAGACTGTGCTGCGCTGGCTGAACGAGGCGGGAGTGTTTGGGCGCTTCATTCCCGATTTCGGGCGGGTCAACGCGCAGATGCAGTTCGACATGTACCACCATTACACCGTCGACGAGCACACCATCCGCGCGGTCGGGCTGATGGCGCGGATCGAGCGCGGCGAATTGACCCAAGATCACCCGCTGGCGACCGCGATTGTTCACAAGATCGCCAACCGCCGCGCGCTCTATGTCTCGATCCTGCTCCACGATATCGCCAAAGGACGGCGCGGGGATCATTCCGAATTGGGCGGCGAGATCGCGCTCAAGCTGTGCCCGCGGCTGGGGATGAGCCCGGAGGAAACGCAACTGGTTGCCTGGCTGGTGCGCACCCACCTGTTGATGAGTGCGGTCGCGTTTAAGCGCGATCTGGCCGATTGGAAGACGATCACCGATTTTGTCTCGCAGGTGCAGACGGTGGAACGGCTGCGATTGCTCACGCTGCTGACGATCGTCGATATCCGCGCAGTGGGCCCGGGCGTGTGGAACGGCTGGAAGCGTCAGCTGATCAACGAATTGTACGATGCTGCCGAAGAGCGGATGCGGCTGGGCCATGTCCAGCACGGCCGCACCCAGCGCGTTGCCGCCAAGCAGGCGGCAGTGGCGGTGCGCATGGGCAAAAGCGCGGGGCTGTCGCCCGAGCTCGCCCGGTTGTTCAACGATGCCTATTGGATCGCCGAACCCGAAGACATCATTGCGATGAACCTGACGCAGCTCGAAGCTGCCGATGGCGCGCAACTTGATGTGCACACGGAATACTATGCGGCCCGCGGGGCGACGCTGGTCACCGTGATCGCGGCGGATCATCCGGGGCTGTTCTATCGCATCGCCGGGGGCATTCATCTGGCCGGCGGTAACATCATCGATGCGCGCATCCACACCGCGCGCAACGGCATGGCGGTGGACAATTTCCTGGTTCAGGATCCGCTCGGGCGGCCGTTCTCCGAAGCCAACCAGCTGGCCCGGATTCGCAAGATGATTGAGGACGCCTTGGCCAACCGGGTCAAGCTGGTCACCCAGCTCACCGCACGCCCGCATTCCCGGCCGCGCGCCGATGCCTTCGCGGTCAGCCCCGGGGTAGAATTCGACAATGCCGCCTCCAACCGGTTCACGGTGATCGAAGTCAACGCGCGCGATCGCCCGGCACTGCTCAGCCGGCTGGCCCGCGCGTTGTTCGAGGCCAAGCTGATGGTCCACTCCGCGCACATCGCCACTTATGGTGAGCGGGCGATCGATACCTTTTACGTCACCGATCTGTTCGGCGAAAAGATCGATTCGGCGCAGCGGCTCAAAGCGCTCGAGAAGAAATTGCTTGAGGCGGCGGAGGAGCTGAGCGTCGAAGTGGCGGCGGCGTGATTTGCTGACCACGTTGCCAGCCAAGTCTTGCTCTTTCTCAGCTTGCAAACATCCTTTGCGAGTCGATCAGAATTCTCAGGAGGCGATCCCTGTGA
>JAYTIS010000376.1:0-1507 GCA_043731725.1 Novosphingobium sp. | reverse complement strand
CACCGCCAGTTCATCGCATGCCAAAGAGCAAAGCGAACGGGTCGGGCCGCTGGCCGAGCGCGCATGGGAATTTGCGGTGAAAGCCGGGGCTTAGTGCTCCAGCTCACCAAATCTCCAATCTCTAAAAATTCTTGCTCCAGGTGAACGCCACGCCCTGATCGTCAGGTGCGGCGGCGTAGTGACCCGGGTCGGTGCGGTAATACAGGCTTAGCATTGCGGCGCCGGTCCACAGCGGGCCGCGCCACGCAAGCTCGGTATCGATCTCACGCCCGCCCGGGGTCAGCGCCAGCGTGCGCCGTGCAAAGGTGGGCTGCAACGTGGCATAGCTGTAATCGACCGGTAGATTGAGCGCGATCCCGCCGCTTTCAACTCTGAGCGGCTGCGATACCCGCAGTCCCAGCAGATCGCCCGCTTTGAACACGCCTTCGCGTCCGGCATCGAACGCCCAGGCCGAACTGGTCAGCCGCCCCCCCGCCGCGACCGAGCCGCCGCTGCGCGGGGTGGTGAAGCCGCTGCGCCATTGTGCTGCGAGCCGCCAATCGGAGGCCGGATGCCATTGCCCGCTGGCGTCGAGGAACAGGCTGCTGGCCCCGCTACCGCCAAACCCTTCGTTAAGCCGTGCACCCAGGATCGTGTGGCGCTCGGTCAACCAGCTTGCGCCCAAAGCCAGTTGCAAGTTGCCCAACTGTCGGTCGACGGCGAGTCCGTAGCGGTCAGCCTGATCGTAGCGGCGGCGATCGAGTCCGTTGAATGATGCGAAGACTGGCGCGGCGCTGATCGCTGAGCCGTGCTCGGCACTGGCGGACAAGCCCCAGCGGCCCGTCTGCTGGCGCCAGGCCATTGAGAGCATATTGTCCTGTCCGAAGCCCTGATCATCGCCCGGTGCGTGGGCGATCAGAAACGCGGGCTGCTGGTGGCCCTGCAACTGCGCGACCAATCCATCCGAGCCTTGGGCAAAGCCAAAGGCTAGCTTAGAATGGGGCGCAATGCGTGCCACGATTTGGCCCGCCAACACGCGGGCAACTTGCGCGTCGGCCAATGACAGCTTGAGCATGCCTTGCCATGGTAGCCGTTCGGTCCGGCCCTGGGCATCGACCGAAAAGGCCAGCGACACCTGATTATTGCTCAGCGCGACATGGCGCACCTGCGCATTCAAGGCCGGGCCCAGCCGCGGTTGAACCTGTGCGCTGCGGATGCCCGCGCTTAGATCGTAATGATAAGCGCGCTGGTAGCCATCCAGAATGATCGCGCCAAAGCCTTGGGTGGTCTTGCCGGCATCGCCCATCGGGGCCGAGGTGACCACGGTGGTATCGCCCAGCGGGATCGCCACGGTCGAACCGGCGAGGCTGGTGGTGCCTTGCGGCGCAAAGGCCTTGGTAATGCTCAAGATACCACGACCGTAGATTGCGTCGGTCCCGACTGCGCCGCCATCGGTGGCGCTGCGCAGCAGCAGGTCGACCACCTGCACCGCGGTTAGATTGGGGAAGGCCTGACGCAGCAGCGCAGC
>JAYTIS010000375.1:0-1969 GCA_043731725.1 Novosphingobium sp. | reverse complement strand
CGTCTGCGAAGCGCCGGTGGCGCTGGTCAGCCTGCTCGACACCACGCGCCAGTGGTTCAAGGCCGAAACCGGGCTGGGCCGCAGCGAAACCCCGCTGAGCCAGAGCATTTGCGTCCAGGCGGTGCAAGTCGGCGGTTTCGTCGAGATCCACGATACGCTGCTCGATCCGCTCTCGTGCGACAACGAGGTCTGCCACGGCGATCAACCGGTGCGGTTCTATGCCGGCGCGCCGCTGATCGCGCCAGACGGGCATCGGCTGGGCATGCTGTGCGTGTTCGACATGCAGCCGCGCACGCTCACCGCGCAGCAGCGCCGCACGATCGAGGTGATGGCGGTGCAGGTCATGCGGCTGATCGAACTGCGCAGCGCGCTGGCGCGGGTCGACGTACTGCGACGCGAGGTCGATCACCGCGTCAAGAACTCGCTGGCATCGATCGCCGCGGTGGTGCGGATGCAGGCGGGGCGGACCGACCATCCCGAAGTGCGCAGCGCGCTGGCCGAAGTGCAGAGCCGGCTGTCTGCCCAGGCAGCGCTGCACGAACAACTGGTGATCGGCGATGACAGCGAGCGTGCCGATCTGGCCGATTACCTTGCCCGGCTGGCGCCGCCGCTGCTCACGCTGCTGCCCGAAGGCGTGCGGCTGGACGTGACCGCGCAGCCGATCGAGCTTGCCAGCGAACAGCTCGGGAGGGTCGGCCTGATCGTCAACGAATTCGTGACCAACACCGGCAAGTATGCCTTTGCGACCGATGCCACGGGTGCGGTGACGATCAGCGGCGAATGGCTCGATGATGGTTCGTATTGTGTCACTTGCGCTGACGACGGGCAGGCCGATGAGGCCGCGCTGGCAGCCGCGCGCGACAGCAAGGGCCTGGGCGCACGGATCATCAATGCGGCGGCGGTGTCGCTGGGTGGGGCGAGCGCATGGTCGCTCGGCAAGCCAGGATTGCGGCTCGAGTTCCGGGTGGAGGGTAAGGAGTAAACCTTCCCTGCCGCTTGCTTTCCATCGCGATCCGCTTTAGGGGCGCGCGCTTCACGACACGTGATTGAACAACCAGCCTGGCCATCAGGGCTGCCACGGCTGGTTCAGCGCGTCTGACCAAAGGAGATGAAAATGCCCAAGCTCAAGACCAAGAGCGGTATCAAGAAGCGGGTGAAGTTCACCGCGACCGGCAAGGTAAAGCACGGCGCGGTCGGCAAGCGTCACCGTTTGATGAGCCATAATGCCAAGTACATCCGCCAGCACCGCGGCACCAGCGTGATCTCTGATGCAGATGCAAAGACGATCAAGAAATGGGCGCCCTACGGGCTTTAATTGGCTGGGATAAAATTCGCGGAAGAGCGAATTTTATAGCCTGTTCCGTCCCGCTCCCCCCAAGTGCTTTTGGGCACCAACCACCCACAGGGTACACTCAATGGGTGGTTGGGCCGGGGGAGCGGGACGGAACAGGCTCCGAAACAAAGTTTCGGCTAAATCAAATTAACGGAGTACTGATTTATGGCACGCGTCAAAAGGGGTGTTACCACCCGCGCCAAGCACAAGAACATTCTCGAACAGGCCAAGGGTTACCGCGGCCGTCGCAAGAACACCATCCGCATCGCGCGGCAGGCGGTCGAAAAGGCCGGCCAGTACGCTTATCGCGATCGCAAGGTAAAGAAGCGCAGCTTCCGCGCGCTGTGGATCCAGCGCATCAACGCCGCGGTTCGCGCCGAAGGCCTGACCTATTCGCAGTTCATCCACGGCGCAAAGCTTGCCGGTGTGACGCTCGATCGCAAGATCATGGCTGATCTCGCGATGAACGAAAGCGCGGCGTTCGCTACCGTGATCGCGGCTGCCAAGGCGGCGCTTCCAGCCGCATAAGCAACGTCAGACGATCAAAAAAGGCGCCGACCAGCTTGGTCGGCGCCTTTTTTCGTTTGTTTGCAAGACCCCGCGTCGTGATCGATGGCCTAGCCTGCATTGCCGCTT
>JAYTIS010000374.1:0-1529 GCA_043731725.1 Novosphingobium sp. | reverse complement strand
CGCTCAAGTCCGGCCATCGTGCGCAGCATCGCCAGCTGGACATCGGCGGGCAGCGAAGTGCTGATTCCATTGGGATACACCAGGTGCGTGTCGAGACCCTCGGGCTCAAGGAACACTTGATGACCATCGCGATCCGCGAAGCGGTGGATCTTGTCCTCGATTGATGGACAATAGCGCGGACCTGAGGCGCCGATTGCCCCGGAAAACAGCGGTGAACGGTGCAGATTGGCGCGAATGACGTCATGGCTGGCCGGGTTGGTGCGGGTGATCGCACAAAACACTTGCGGCAGCGGGCGGGTTCTGGTCAGCGCTGACATCGTCCACGGCTCGCGGTCAGAAGGCTGCTGTTCGAGCCGCGCCCAATCAATCGTGCGCCCATCCAGCCGCGGCGGGGTGCCGGTCTTGAGCCGGGCCAGCGGTAGCGCGGCCTCGCGTAGCTGAGCCGCCAGCCGCTGGGCGGAGGCTTCGCCGATCCGCCCGCCGACGATCCGCTCCTCGCCTCTAAACAGCACACCGCCCAGGAACGTGCCAGTGCACAGCACCACTGCCGAACCACTTAACGAGGAACCGTCGGCCAATTCGATCCCGCTGACGCGCTCGCCGCTGCGGCGAAGTGTGGCCGCTTCGCCCTGCACCAGCGTAAGATCGCCTTGGAGCGCCAGCAAGCGCTGCACTTCAGCCTTAAATCGCTTGCGGTCGGCCTGCACGCGCGGACCCTGGACGGCGCTGCCGCGTGAGCGATTGAGCATGCGGTAGTGGATCGCTCCGGCGTCAGCAGCGCGCGCAATGATCCCGTCAAAAGCGTCAACTTCGCGCACCAGATGGCCCTTACCCAGCCCGCCAATCGCTGGATTGCAGCTCATCGCGCCAATCGCCGCCAGATCGAAACTGACCAAAGCCACGCGCGCGCCCATTCGCGCCGCTACAGCGGCGGCCTCTACCCCAGCATGCCCCGCGCCAACCACAATGATATCGAATTGCTGCATCTCGACCGGCGCCTTAGCGCAGGAGTGTTCCACGTGGAACATTCATTTGCCGATACAGAACCGTCCGAACAGTGTGTCGAGCATGTCTTCGGTGGTAGTGCGCCCGAGCAAGGCATCAAATGCCACCCGCGCCAGCCGCAGCGCTTCGGCGATCAGCAGGCTATCGTGCTCATGCCGCGCTGCCCCGAGCGCGCGTTGAGCATGACGTAGGTGAGTGTGCTGCCGCTCGTTAAGCGCGGCCTCGCCCGGCCCCGGCAAAGCGGCGCGTGCGGTGGCGATCAGATCATCGCGCAGCGCCGCAATCCCGGCGCCCGTTTTGGCCGAGATCCGGTGCCGCGCAGTCGACTTAGCAAGCGCATCGTTGCGATCGATCTGCGCGGCCACTTCCCACGCCCCGTCAGGGCCCGCGCCTTGGGGTCCAAGCCACAGCACCAGATCCGCGCGGTCGAGTGCTTCTAGCGCACGCTCGATCCCGATCGCCTCCACTTCATCGTCCACCGCGTCATGCAATCCAGCCGTATCGGCAAACAGGAACGGAACTCC
>JAYTIS010000373.1:0-22130 GCA_043731725.1 Novosphingobium sp. | reverse complement strand
TCTTGCCGCACGGCGTGCGCTGCAACGAGCCGAGCGTGCAGGCTAGGCCAATCGAATATGTGGCCTAATCCGGCGCCCGAACCCGCAGTGAAGCCGCTTGCGCCGCCGGGTCTGGCCCGGTTGAGCAACGCGTCCATAAGGTCATTGGCAAATTCCATAAACGGGGTTCTACGCCCACAAGGTCAATAACGGGTAAAGCCGGGATTTACCTCGTGGTCACAATGCTTACCCAATTGCTGCGGCCCGCCTGCGCATCGCTAACGCGGCGTGCTGCGCGACCTTTGCTTCTGCACCATACCCCGTGTAAGGCGCGGGTTATGGCCACCTCAGTGCTCCTGCAGCCCGAATCGGCCGCATTGTTCCAGCTTGGCGCTTCGCTCGCGGGGCGGCGGGTTGTCGTCGCCATGTCGGGCGGCGTGGACAGTTCAGTAGTGGCTGCGCTGGCGGCGCGCAGCGGTGCCGAGGTGATCGGAGTGACGCTTCAACTTTACGATTACGGCTCCGCCACTGGCCGCAAAGGCGCGTGCTGCGCCGGCGATGACATCCGCGATGCCCGCAGTGTCGCTGACCGGCTGGGGATCGCGCACTATGTGTTCAATCATGAAAGCCGGTTCCGCGACGAAGTGGTAGAACGGTTTGCCGACGATTACCTGGCGGGGCGCACCCCGATCCCCTGTATCCGGTGTAACATGGGGCCCAAATTCACCGACCTGTTGGCGATGGCGCGCGAACTCGGGGCGGATTGCTTGGCAACAGGTCACTATGCCCAGCGCGTCGAGGGCTCACATGGGCCCGAACTGCACCGCTCCGCCGATCCGGCCCGCGATCAAAGCTATTTCCTCTACGGTACTACAGAAACCCAGCTCGAGTTCCTGCGCTTCCCGCTCGGCGGATTGCTCAAGACCGAAGTCCGCCAGATCGCTCAGGAAGCCGGTCTGCGCATCGCCGCCAAGCCTGACAGCCAGGACATCTGCTTCGTCCCTGATGGTGACTATGCCAAAGTGGTGCGCAGCGTGCGCCCCGAAGGCGGCGCACCGGGCGAGATTGTCCATGCCGAAACCGGCGCAGTGCTGGGGACGCATCGCGGGATCATTCATTACACAGTGGGCCAGCGCCGTAGGCTTGAAATCGGCGGGCTGGCCGAGCCGCTTTATGTAACCGGGATTGATGCCGCCAAGGCGCAAGTGCTGGTTGGCCCCAGACGGCTGCTCGCGGTGTGTTCAGCGCAGATCACTGAGACCAATCGTATCGGCCCGCTGCCTGACGGCGCTGCGCTCGCTGCAAAAGTCCGCTCGATGGCCAAATTGGTGCCGGTCACGCTGGAAGGCGCACTGGGCGATGGCGCAGAGTGCACGCTGAACTTTGCCGGGTCCGAATACGGCGTCGCGCCGGGACAAGCGGCGGTGATCTATGCAGGTGATCGCGTGGTCGGCGGGGGCTGGATCCAAACCACCCAGGCCTCCTGACACTCTCGGCTTAGCAGGGCTGAGTAATCAGACTGCGCCCGCCAAACACCACTTGATCAAGCTCTGGGGCTAGCGCGCACTGCCCCGGTTCGACCCATTCGCCGGCAACTTGCAGTGGCATGTCCAGCGGTAGAACCAGCAGCGGACCATGGTAACGTGCGGCCGTTGCCGCTCCGGGGGCACCATCGAGCCGGTCGAGCCGGAAATGCGGACCGTCGACCAGCCCCACCTCACCACGGCCGGGGACGTGCCGGCGATCGGCCGGATCGTGCGGAGAGCCCTGCGCGACCTTGATCCCCGCGTCCAGATGGAGCTCGCGCGGGCGGCCATAATCATACAAGCGGTAAGTGATGTCCGAGTTCTGCTGCACTTCGATCAGTGACAGTCCGGGGCCGATTGCGTGCACCGTACCCGCCGGAATATAGAAAAAATCACCAGGCTTGACCGCGTACCAAGACAATAGCTGCTCGATGCTGCCATCGAGCGCGGAAGCGCGCATCGCCTCGGGACCGATCGGTGTGTTAAATCCGATCGCCAGCGTGGCGCCGGGTTCCGCCGCCAACACTAGCCAGCATTCTTCCTTGCCACGGTGTCCCGCCGGGGCCTGAGCGTCGGATGGATGGACCTGAACCGACAGTTTTTCGCTGGTGAAGAGATATTTGACCAATAATGAGTCGAACCGGGCTGGCGGAGTAAACCACACCTCACCGATGCGCTCGTTTGGCGGACTGACGAACGGCGCGGGCAATATGTCCACACCCCAAGGACGCGGCGAGAGGGTAGTGTTAAGCAACACGCTCATTGTTGCATCGCTCCGCCCAGCTTGCCAACGAGCTGTGCCCCGGCGCGGGTGGTCACCAACACTTCATTACCATCGACCACCACCACCACGTCTTCCAGTCCGATTACTGAAACCCGCGGCCCGTCGCTTTCGACCAGCACATTGCGGCAATTGACCAGTTCGGCTGGGCCGATCACCGTATTACCTTGGCTATCGCTTTCGCGCGCAGCGTGCAGCGCTTCCCAGTTGCCGATGTCTGACCAGCCCATGTCGGCATGAACCATGGCCGCGTGCACGGTGTTTTCCATCACTGCATAGTCAACAGATTCGCTGGCGATCTTGTCAAACTCGGCGCTGTCAGGATGGAATTCGGCACCCTGTTCGCGCCCCTTGATCACTGCCGCCCGGGCCTGAGCGGCGATTTGCGGACGGTGCTGCTCCAACTCTTGCAGGAAGGTGCCCGCGCGAAAGGCGAAAATCCCGCCATTCCAGGCATAGCCGCCATTGGCCAGAAACTGTTCGGCGAGCATCCGATCGGGCTTTTCAACGAACTGGGCGACTTTGAACCCGTCGGCGCCAATCGCCTCGCCCTGCTGCAGATAGCCGAACCCAGTCTCCGGCGCCTTAGCCTCGATCCCCAGCGCCACCAACCAGCCTTGCCGGGCCAGTGCGGCAGCCGCGCGCGCGGCAGACTGAAACGCTGCGCGATCCGCAATATGGTGGTCGCTCGGGCAGACCAGCATCACCGCGTCAGCCGGCAGACGCAGCGCCGCCAGCGCAATCGCGGCTGCCGTGTTGCGCGCGGATGGTTCGATGATCACCCGGGCATCGCCGTCCCCGGCGAGCTGCAGCTCAACATGCCCCAGGTGCGCGGTCCCGGTCACCACAATCGGCGCGGCGAAGCCGACATCCCGGGCGCAGCGCGCAACGGTTTGTTCGAACAAGGTCTGGTCGCCGATGAGGGGCAGGAATGGTTTCGGGCGGATGGCGCGGCTGCGCGGCCACAGCCGGGTGCCGCTGCCACCGCACAGAATTACCGGGTGGATCTGATCGTCACTCATCGACATACTTCCAGCGCTGCACTGCAACAATCCAACGCTTTATCCGCTCCACGGTTCCAGCTGACAGCCCAGCCCTGGACGAAAGGTGGCGGTCTCGCTCGCAATCAGCGGGAACCGGGCGGTGACGCTTTTGGCTGGAGCGTCCTCGGACAACATGATCAAATCCATCCCCGGCTCAAAATCCTTGCGGCAGTCACTCAGCCCACGCCCGCCCAGATACCGGCATGAACAAGCGACTCGAGCGCCGTAAGCCGTCCCGGCACGGGCATAGCCATTGAGCGGAGCCCAGAAATACGCCAGCAACACCCCGAGCAATCCTAACCCCAACCACCAAGCACGGCGGCGCAGCCGCGCGCGCGGATCACTGATCGGATTGCCGCCCGGATTGCCGGACACCGGGTTAACTGTTGCCATCGTCAGACCTTTGCGCAAGGGATGCGCGCCATGTCTGCGCGCTACTTGTCTCTTATCCTGCCGCTGTTCGCGCTGCCAGCCCTGATCGCGTGTTCGGGGCAAAGCGCACCGCCGCCGCCCGCCCCGCTGAGCACATCGGCACTAAAAGCGGTGATCGCCCAGCCCGGAGTTAACCGCGAGCGGCTTGCAAGCGCGGTCGATGCACTGTTTAATCAGGATCCCACTGCCGAAACGCGCGCGGTGATCGTGCTGTACGATGGGCGGATCGTGGCTGAACGCTATGGACCCGGCTATCACGAGAACACCCGCTTTATCAGCTGGTCGATGGCCAAGTCGGTAACCGGGGTGATGATTGGCATGCTGGTTGCCGATGGGCGGCTGCGGCTGGACGAAGGCGTGCCGATTCCGGCGTGGCAACGCAGCGGCGACCCCCGCGGCGAAATTACACTGCACCAACTGCTGCAAATGCATTCGGGGCTCAAGCACGACGAGGATGGTAACCCCCCGTACGAGGCCGATACGGTGCGGATGCTGTTCCTTGATGGACGCGACAATATGGCCGCCTATGCAGAGGCTCAGCCGCTCGAAGCCGAACCCGGCGCAAAATGGGAGTACTCCTCGGCCACCACGGTGATCCTTGCCGATCTGGCCGCACGCGCGCTGACTGCCAGCACCGATCCCGCCCAGCGGGCCCGCGCGGTAAGCGACTATCTTCGGACTAGGTTGTTCGAACCACTGGGCATGACCAGCATGGTCCCAGAATACGACGCCGCTGGCACGCTGATCGGCGGCAGCCTGATCCACGCCACCGCGCGAGATTGGGCGCGGTTCGGCGAATTTATGCGCCACCAAGGCGCGATCAAGGGCGCACAACTGGTACCTGTTGCGTGGGTCGACTTTATGACCACCTCGTCACCGCACAATCCGGGTTACGGTGCCCAGCTGTGGCTCAACCACGCTCTGCCGGGTGAAGCAGCGATGTGGCCGGGGTTGGGCGGCAACGTATTTTCAATGAACGGGCACCTGGGCCAGTTCGTGGTGGTATCGCGTGACAACGGGGTTACCGTGGTCCGGCTGGGCAAGACCAATGAAGGCCAGCATGAACCGGTGCGGCGTGCAATCGCACGGATAATTCAGGTATTTCCGAAGGAAGGTTCGCTCAAGCAGCATCCTGCTGACGCTGAGCTTCGACCTGCTGAGCAATCCAAGAGTAGGTCTTGACCAAGCCATCGTGCAGCGATTGCTGCGGCCGCCAGCCCAGTTCAGCCGCGATCAGACGATTATCGCTGTTGCGCCCGCGCACCCCGGTTGGCCCCGGAATGTAGCGTTTGCCAACTGGCTTTTTCGCAACTTCGGAAGCCATGTCGACCAGCTTGGAAATCGTCACCATTTCGTCCGAACCGATATTATACGGGCCGGTCTTCTGTGAACGGGTCAGCCGCAGCGTGCCTTCGATGCATTCATCGATATACAGGAACGAACGGGTTTGCTGACCATCGCCCCACAATTCGATGTCCTCGCCGGGTTGCGCCAATGCGACCTTGCGGCAAACTGCGGCAGGAGCCTTTTCCTTGCCGCCCTGCCAGGTCCCCTCAGGACCGAAGATGTTGTGGTAGCGCGCGACCCGCACCGGCAGGCCATAATTGCGGCCATAAGACAGGAACAGGCGCTCCGAAAACAGCTTTTCCCAGCCGTATTCGCTGTCGGGTTCGGCCGGATAGGCCGAAGCTTCCTCGCAATTCGGATTGTCCGGATCGAGCTGGTTGTATGCTGGGTACATGCAGGCTGAGGAGGAATAAAACAGCGCGCCGACGCCATGGCGCCGCGCTAGGTCGGCGATGTTGAGGTTGATCGTCGCCGAGTTGTGCATGATGTCCGCGTCGTGCTCGCCGGTGAAGATATACCCCGCTCCGCCCATGTCAGCGGCAAGCTGATACACTTCGTCAAAGCGGCGATCATAAACCACGCGGCACACCGATTGTTCGCGCAGATCCCCGACCACGAATTCGTCAGCGCCGGTGGGCGAGAATTCAGGACGCTTGAGATCGACCCCGCGAACCCAGAATCCTTCTTGCTTCAGGCGGTTGACCAAATGGCTGCCAATGAAGCCGCCTGCGCCCAGAACCAGAGCCGTTTTCATCACGCTTTCCTTACACTTAGGGCCGCGTCGCAGGCAGCCATGAACCGGTCAGCGATGCCCGAAATTGCAAAATTCCGCAAAGCATAATCGCGGCCATTAACCCCAAATTGCTCACGGATCATCGGATCGGCGGCCAATCTAGCGGCATTAGTGGCAAACGCTGTGGTCGCATCGCAGTCGCAGACCAGCCCGGCCCGATTGGCCGCGATCAACCGCGCAGCGAGATTCGCTGTGGGCATTGCTGCCAGAATCGGGCGACCGACCGCCAGATAAGTGAGGATTTTGGACGGCACCGAATAAATTCCGGCCTCGGGTTCGACAAATGCCACCAGTACGTCTGCACCCGCCAGCATCGCCGGCAAATCAGTCATCGCCACCCACGGCCCGACCGCAAGGTTGCTCAGTCCCTCGGCCTTGGCCTCCGCCGCTAACGCCGTCGCCACCTCGCCTTCGGAAAATACGCAGACCTGGGCAGCGGGAAACTGCCGCGCAAGCTCGGGCAGCCAATGTGGATTGTGTTTGTAGCCAAGTGTGCCCGAATAGACGAAGCGCAACCCTTCCGCCGGATAGTTGGCCGCGGCCCAAGCGTTATTGCGCGGCAGCTGCGGCAAATCATCAAGCGGGGCCCAATTTTCGATCGCGGTGATCCGGCCAGGTTTCACCCCGCCCTGTTCCAGCGCCGGACGAAAATCTTCGGTAATCGCCACCACCTGATCGCTCGCGCGCAACATGGCGAATTCCAGATGACGATACCACGCGGCGATGGCATGGCCGATGACTGGCAATCTTTCGGGCACCACCCGGCTGATCGCCGCGCTGTAAATATCCTGCAGCCAGAATACGAAGCCCGCGCCAGCTTGGCGGCTCGCGGCCAGGATATGCCGCTGGGTATCAAGTGGAGCGTTGCTTGAAATCACCAGATCTGGGGCAAAAGCCAGCAGGTTAGCGGCAATCGCGCGGCCAACCGCATTCTCCTGTTGCCAGCGTTTGACGAACGAACTTTTGGCGAATGGTTTGTCGAGCATGATACCCTCGATCTCCAAACAAGGGGGATCTTCGGGTTGGACCAGCAACTTGCCCTTGGGGGTCTGGAATCCTGCAAAATGCAGGTGCCGTACTGTGTGTCCGCGCCGCGCCAGTTCGCGCGATAGTTCGACTTGAAAGGGATGCCCCGAATAGTCCGAGATCAGAATTCGCATGGTCAGATGCTCAGCCCTTCGCCAGCAGGTCCACTGCCGCCGCTCCGGTTTCGTTGACTAGCCCTTCCGGGTCGGGATGGATCAGGATTTCGATCCCAGGAAATTCACGCAACAGCTTGGCCTCGATTTCGTCCATTACATCGTGCACTGCGCGCACGGTCATGTCGGGATCAACCGACATGTGGAACTGCACAAAATCGTGGTTGCCCGATGACCGTGTGCGCAAATCGTGCAGACCTTTCAGCTCGGGATGCCGCGCAACCACTTCAAGGAACCGCACCTTGCGCTCGTCGGGCCATTCTTGATCCATCAGCTGCTCGACCGCCGTCTGCGACGCCAACCACGCGCTCCATCCCAGCCACAGCGCGATGGCCAGGCCAAATACCGCGTCGGCCCCCGGCACTCCGGCATACTGATCGAGCGCGAGCGCGGCGATGACCGCCAGGTTGAGCACAAGATCGGATTTGTAGTGCAGATGATCGGTGGCAATTGCGATCGAGCCGGTTTGCGCAATCACTCGGCGCTGCCACACCAGCAGCAGCATCGTCGCCACGATTGCCACGGTTGATACCGCGATCCCGCCCTCAGCCGCTGCGGGCCGCGCACCGGCGAACCACTGCGCAATCGCCCGCAGTCCCAGCGTGATCGCCGAGAACGAGATCAGCACCACCTGAAACAGCGCCGCCAGAGCCTCGGCCTTGCCGTGGCCAAAGCGGTGGTTGTCGTCGGCGGGCTGCGCCGCCACCCACACGCCGACCAAAGTCGCCATACTCGCAACCAGATCGAGCACGGTATCGGCCAGGCTGCCAAGCATCGCAGTCGAATGCGTGGCCAGCACTGCCCAGCCTTTGAGGCCAGCCAGCAACAGCGCAACCGTAATCGAGGCATAGGCCGCGCTGCGATTGAGTTTGCCAGCCTTGTTCATGGATAAAGCAGACTGCTGGTCCAGCCGCCGTTTGCAGCGCGGACAAAGCGTCGTCGCTCGTGCAAGCGCGCGGGTCGGTCAAGCCAGAATTCCATCGCCGCTGGCACCAGCCTGAAGCCGGTCCAGTGCACCGGGCGCGGTACCGAACCACCGGAAAACTCGGCTTCAGTGGCGGCGATCCGCGCAAGAAAATCGGCACGCGTGGCCAGCGGCGCCGACTGCTCCGAAGCAACCGCGCCGATTTGCGAAGAGCGGCTACGGCTGGCAAAATAAGCATCGGCCACCTTTGCCGCGACTTCCTCTATCGCGCCTTCGATACGGATCTGGCGGCGCAGCGATTTCCAATGGAACAGCATCGCCGCTTGCGGATTGACCTGCAGCTCCCGGCCCTTGCGGCTATGGCAGTTGGTATAAAATATGAACCCATTGGGGCCCCAGTCCTTCAGCAGCACCATCCGCACCGATGGTGCGCCGCCGGGCGTAGCGCTGGCCAATGCGACCGCTTCGGGATCGTTGGGTTCGGCGGCGCGGGCCGCCGCGAACCATTCATCAAACAGCGCGAGCGGGGTTTCGTCGGGAATAGCGTTCTGGTTGTTCGGGTTCATGATCGGCCCCGCATAGCCGTTGTGCCCACGCGAAGGAAGCCGCGCGGCCGAGCGAATCTTATCGCCCGGCTTGTCCTGAGGCCATCGCGCCCCTAGCTAGCGCTGATGGCTGATCCGTATTCGACCCTGGGAGTGGCACGCAACGCGAGCGAGAAGGACATCAAAGCGGCGTATCGCAAGCTTGCCAAAGAGCTGCATCCCGATCGCAACAAGGACAATCCCAAGGCGACCGAACGTTTCTCTGTGGTGACCGGCGCTTACGACTTGCTGACTGACAAGGACAAGCGCGCGCGGTTCGACCGCGGCGAAATCGATGCCGAGGGCAATCCCAGCATGGGCTTTGGCTACGGCCAGACTGCGGGGCCGGGCGGGTTCAACGGCGGCGCGCAACGCGGCTTCCGCACCGAAGATTTCGGAGGCTTTGGCGCCGGCGGAGGCGGTGCAGAGAGCGTCGATATTGGCGATATTTTTGAGGGGTTGTTTGGCGGACGCGGCGGTGGTGGCAGCGGCGGCGGGTTTGGCGGGGCACGTCAACGGGCTGCGCCCAAAGGCGCAAGTGTGCAATACAAGCTGGGTGTTTCGCTGACCGACGCGGCCACCCGGGCCACCCAGCGCATCACCCTGGCCGACGGCAAGACCATTGACCTGAAGCTTCCCGCCGGGGTTGAAGATGGCACCCAGATGCGGCTCGCCGGCAAGGGGGAGCCGGGGCCGGGCGGGGCCGGGGATGCCATCGTCACAATCCAGATCCAGCCGCATGGCTGGCTGCGCCGCGATGGCGACAACCTGCGGCTCGATCTGCCGGTCAGCCTTGATGAGGCGGTGCACGGCGCCAAAGTGCGGGTGCCGACTGCCGATGGCGCGGTCATGCTGACACTCGGGTCTGGAACCAGTTCGGGCAAGACACTGCGTCTGACGGGCAAGGGCATGTCCCGCAAGGACGGCAGCCGCGGCGACCAACTGGTTACGATCGAGGTACAGCTACCCGAAAGCGATGATGACTTGGTTCGGCGGCTCGATGGCTGGCGCGATCCGCGCAACCTGCGCGCGAAATTCGGTTTGTGATCCGGTAACTGGCCATGCAGGAACGTGAACTTGACGAAGCGCATCTACCGCCGCTGACAGTCCCTGACCTGTCGCCCGAAGCGCGGCGAAAACGCGCCAATCGGCTGCAGGATGCCTATCACCACCACGTCGGACCCGAAGGCCGGTTCTGGCAGACGCGCGGGTTCCGGGTGATCGCGCGGGTTTGGGCAGGTGCCTATAATGACGGGTTTATCCACGCCGGCAACTTGGCCTATATGGCGATCCTGGCGCTGTTTCCGTTTTTCATAACAGTCGGCGCGGTGCTCTCTCTGGTCGGCGAACAGGCACAGCGCGAGGCTTCGGTGCACGCGTTCCTCGCCGCATTGCCGCCGATTGCCGCGCGCGCGCTTGAACCGGTGGCGCGCGACGTGATTGTTGCGCGCAGCGGCTGGCTGCTGTGGGCCGGCGGGCTGATCGGGCTGTGGACTGTCGGCAGTTTGGTAGAGACGATCCGCGACATCCTGCGCCGCGCCTATGGCACCAAATCCGTCCATGCCTTCTGGCGTTATCGCCTGCTCTCGACCGGGGTGATCGTAAGTGCGGTGATTGCGCTGCTGTTTGCTTTGCTCGCACAGGTGTTCATCGCCGCCGCGCAACAAGTGGTCGAAACGCGCTATCCTTGGCTACACGGAGTGACCAGCCTGCTCGATATGTCGCGGCTGCTGCCACCGGTGATTATTTACGGCTCGCTTTTCCTGCTGTTCCTCAGCCTCACCCCCAGCGCATATCGTAGCGGCCGCTATCCCAAATGGCCCGGCGCGCTGCTGGTCACGATCTGGTGGGTGGCGGTCAGTTCGGCGCTGCCAGGGGTGCTGCACCGCTTTTTTACCTATGATCTGACCTATGGAAGTCTAGCCGGAGTGATGATCTCGCTGTTCTTTTTCTGGCTGGTCGGATTAGGGATGGTGGTGGGCGCAGAACTGAACGCCGCGTTGGCTGAAAGTCCCGAAGAGCAGGACTTGATCGGCCAGGCGGATAATCGAGCAAGCACCGGCCAGACCGGCGTTTGAGGGACGGTGGGACAACAAATATGAATGGATTGATGCAAGGGAAGCGCGGGCTGATCATGGGTCTGGCGAATGAAAAGTCACTGGCCTGGGGAATTGCACAAAAGCTGGCTGAGGCAGGTGCCGAGCTAGCGTTTTCGTACCAAGGCGAGGCACTGGAGAAGCGTGTGCGGCCGCTCGCCGCCAGTCTGGGCAGCGATTTCCTAATCGATTGCGATGTTTCGGACATGGCCAGGCTCGACACCGCCTTTACAACGCTCGCCGCGCGTTGGCCGGTGATCGATTTCGTGGTCCATGCGATCGGCTTCTCGGACAAGAACGAACTACGCGGGGGATATATCGACACCAGCCTCGAAAACTTCCTGATGACCATGAACATCTCTGCCTATTCGCTAGTGGCGGTGGCGCAGCGCGCGGCGGCAATGATGCCCAAGTTCGATCCCGAAAGCCGCACCGGCGGCGGGGCAATGCTCACCCTGTCGTACTACGGCGCTGAAAAGGTCATCCCGCATTACAACGTGATGGGGGTGGCCAAGGCCGCACTCGAAGCCAGCGTCAAATACCTCGCCAATGACCTGGGTCCGGCAAATATCCGGATCAACGCAATCTCCGCCGGGCCGATCAAGACGCTCGCCGCCAGCGGGATCGGCGATTTTCGCTACATCCTCAAATGGAACGAACTCAATTCGCCGCTGCGCCGCAACGTCACAATCGATGACGTCGGCGGGGCCGGGCTTTATCTGCTGTCAGACTTGGCGTCGGGCGTGACTGGCGAAATTCATCACGTCGATGGCGGCTACAATGTGATTGGGATGAAGCAGGAAGACGCCCCCGACATCGCGCTGAGCTGAGGCTTAGTTTGATTTGGGGGGGACGGGCGGGAGAGCTCCCGTGTCATTGGGATCCTTGTCCGTCTTGGCTTCTTCAGCCTTACGGCGCGCTTCCATCTGTAGTTCGAGCGCTTCGACCCTGGCCTGCGTTTCGGCCGCGTCCTGATCGATTGTTTCGAGCCGTTTGGTCCGTTCGGCCGCGATCATCTGGCTAAATTTGATGCCTGGATTGATGCCCTTTTCGGCAGAGGCCTGTTTGATCAATTTACCCGAGCACCCGGTCCAGCCGCCGGCGCCGACCGGTGAACAGCTCATCGTTCCGGTTCGGCCGACAGTTTCGTAAGCGAGCACCTTGTTGTTCCAAGCCTCATTCTGCGGACTGGAATGCTCGCGCAGCAATTCGGGGATGCGATACCGCTCGCCCTCGTTCTTACGGGCGCAGACGGTGATCGTGTCGTCGGTCGATTGCGGGCAGGCATCTTCGCCAAAGACAATCAACTGGTTGACCTTTAGCTCGGGCGCCACTTGCGCGGCTGCCGGAGCGACAAAGAGCGCAGCCGATGCAAGCGGGGCGAGGATAGCAGTGATCTGGCGCATCTTGGGACTCCTGGCGGATAACGTAATATAGGCATGCTGTGCGCTGAATAACAGATGAAGCCAGCTTTGGGTTCCGGGCGTTGGTTTAAGTCAGATCCGTTCGGCCAGCCGGATGGCCAGTCGGCAACCCAGCCGAATCGCGACCGACAGCACCGGATAGCCCGGAGCCCGCTCGGCCCCATTGGCCAGCGCGACATCTCGATGCGCGCGTTCATCTTCACGGAAATCAGCAATCATCCCTGATAATTCGGGATCGCTCTCACCCAATTGATCGAGTTGCATACCATAATGCCGATCAATCTCGGTTTCGACTGCAGCCGTGCAGGCCATCGCCGCCTTGGGGCCGATCAACGCAGTCGCCGCACCCAGCGCAAACCCGGCCATGTCCCACACTGGCTGGAGCGCGGTGGGCCGCACACCGCGGGCCACCATCAGCGCGTCGAACTTCGCGCGGTGTTCGGCCTCCTGCTCGGCCATGTGGCGCACATCGCCAGCCAATGGCGCGCGGTCGCCCATCACTGCCAATTGCCCGGCATAAATCCTGGTCGCGCCATATTCGCCCGCCTGATCGACTCGCAACATCCGCTCGCTGGCTGTCTTGTTCATGCGCCTAGCTCCCGCCCGCGGCGCAGCAGCGCGATAATCAGCAGCGCAGCGGGGACCGATATGAGGAAATTGAACCCAGCGAGTGAAATCCCCGCGAGCGACCACTGCACTTGGTCGCAGCGGATCATCGGCGCATTAAGGATCGCGCTGAGCGGATCGTCACCCAACTTCACTTCGCTGGTGCAGGCAGTAACACCCTGCCACCAGCCATATTCGACCCCGCCGTGATAGAGCCCGAGCAACCCGCCGATCAGGATCGCCAGCGCGGCCAGCCAAGTCAACATCTGGGCCGTTGGCCGCAGCAACGCCAGCAAGGCCAGCGCCAGCGCGGCGAAGTGCGCATAGCGCTGCCACCAGCACATTTCGCAGGGGATGAGATAAAACGCGTACTGCCCCAGGTAAGCGCCGCCGAGCAGCGCGACGGGCACCGCCAAAGCCAGCAGCGTGGCGCTGCGTGTTGCTGCTGCACCGCTGGGCAGTACGCTCATCTGTGCTTGACTGGCGCGGCGGTGCGGTGCAGCGTCTGGATCGCGTAGTAGAGCTGGAAGTCTTTGATGCTTTTGGCTTTTAATTCATCCGGGGTAAGTTTGAAGCGTGGATCGCCTTGGCGATCGTTCTCCAGCTTCTTGTCATCAAGGCTGGCCTCGTTGACCAGATGATGCCGCAAATCGCTTTCGCGCACCGACAGCTCGCTGCGGCGGCGGGCGTCGGGATCGGACAGCTGCGGCACGCGGATATCGGGATCGATCCCACCCTCCTGCACCGACCGGCCCGACGGCGTGTAATAGCGCGCGGTGGTGATTTTGACCGCGCTGGTGCGCGCCCGATCAAGGAAGAACAGCGACTGGACACTGCCCTTGCCAAAGCTGCGCTCGCCCATGATCAGGGCGCGGTGCTGGTCCTGCAGCGCGCCAGCAACGATTTCGGAGGCTGAGGCTGAACCCGCATCGATCAGCACGATCAGCGGCAAACCTTTGGCCATGTCGCCCGGGAACACCGATTCGGCTTTGAAGTATTCGTCGTCGGACGAATCGCGCCCGCGCTGCGAGACAATATCGCCCTTGGTCAAGAACAGGTCGGACAAGCCCACGGCTTCTTCCAGTTCACCGCCCGGATTCTCTCGCAGGTCGAGCACCAATCCTTCGAGCTTGCCGCCCGATTTGGCTTTCAAGTCGATGATCGCCTTATTGACGAGATTGCCGACATCGTGGCTGAACTCGTTGACCGTGATGACGCCGATATTGTCCGTCAACTCCCAAGTGACCGGCTCAAGCTGGATCACGCCGCGCGTCACGGTCACGTCGAACGGTTGGTCACGGCCAGCGCGGAAGATCGTCAGCCGGATTTTCGAGCCAGCTTCACCGCGCATTTGTGCCACCGCAGCATCCAGATCGCCGCCGTAGATCAGCTTGCCATCGAGATGGGTTATATAGTCCCCGGCCTTGATTCCGGCGGTTGCGGCCGGGCTGCCTCGCATCGGCGAGACCACTTTGACTGCACCGTCATCCATCACCACTGAAAGCCCCAGCCCCGAATAGTTGCCATCGATCATGGTGTTGAGCCGCTGCATTGTGGAACCCGACAGATACGAACTGTGCGGATCGAGACTGGCCAACATGCCGTCGATCGCGCCTTCTTCAAGCTTGGCATCGTCGGCTTTCTCAACGTAGCGCAGCTTGACCAGTTGGTAGACCGTGGCAAGCCGTTCGAATTGGGTAGCTGAACGCGCGTCGACCGCCGCAAGGCCGGCAGTGGTAGCTGGAATCAGCGAAACCGCGCTGACCAGCAACGCGGCGCGAAACAGAGGAGCAATCTTCATGGGACAGGTGTCTCTCGTAAATCTTCAGCGCCTTCTATCGCGCACTGGGGGTTAACGCCAGATGGCGCGTTACGGCCTTAAGGTCAGGCGCTAGTTGTGAATGAAATCGAGCGGATTGACCGGGGAGCCCTGTCGCCGCAGTTCGAGCGTGAGCAGCGGGCTACCCGGACCGGCTTGGCCGAGCGAGCCGCCCGCGACCAATGGTTCGCCCGCCCAACAATCGAGCTGACTGAGCCCGGTAACCAGCGAAGTCCAGCCGCCGCCGTGTTCGACGATTACAATCAGACCGTAACCGCGGTAGGGCCCGGCAAAAGCAACGCGCCCCGCCCCCGGTGCAACGACTTGCGCGCCGCTTTGCGTTATGATCGAAATCCCGCGAGATTGCGTCTGGCCTAAGCTTCCAATCCCAGGGCCGCTGCTGCCAAAGCCGCGGACCAGCCGACCGGCCACCGGCAGCAGGTAACGCGCCGGAGCATCAGTGGCGGCGGGACTAACAGAGAGATCAGAAGGAGCCTGCGCTGTTTGCGGCTGTGCGGGACGCAGGATGGGTCCGGATAGAGCGGCCAGCCGATCGCGTACCGCCCCGGCCTGAGCCAGATCATTGACCAGACCGGTGAGATCGCGGGCCTGTTCGCTCAGCGCCAAGGCGCGTTCACTCTCGCGGTTGGCCGCGCCGCTGGCTTGCACCGAGGCGAGCCGCTGACGTTCCTCGATCACCCCCAACTCGGTGCGGCGGCGTGCTAGCTCGGCTTGCCCGACACGCAAAGCTGTGCTGGCCTGCTTGGCCTGTGCGGCGAGGGCTTGTCCGTGCTCGATTGCCTGGTGCAGTCCGGCAGTGCGGCGGGCGACTTCAGGCAGCAAAGTTTCCAGCACTGCGCGCAGATAGACCGCCTCGCGCAACGACCCGGGGCGCAGCAGCGACAGCAGCGGCGGGCGGCGCGACAGCCGCTGCAACGCGGCGGTAAGCTCGATCAGAGGGCGCTGTTTTTCGGCCAGTTCAATTCGCAGTCGCGCCTGATCTTGCCCGATCAGGCGCAACTGGGCCGTGTTGGCAGCAATCTGCGCCTCGCTCTCCTGCACCCGAGCTGCGAGCGCCGAGGCCGCCTGCGCGGTGCGATCAGCCGCAGCGGAAGCGCTGGCGGCACCAGCCTCGAGCACCTCGGCGCGGCTGCGCGCCTCGGCCCCTTGCGCCTGTGCCCGAGTAAGCGCCGCCTGCGCATCTTCAGCATTGTCGATTTCGGTGGTTGTCTGCGCCATGCTCCCACCCAACGCGCCAAGCACGGCCAGCGGGACGAGCAGCAACATTAAGCGGGCCTTCATACCGTCCTTATCCCGAACGGTGGTAGGGATGGCCAGCAAGAATGCTGGTGGCCCGCCACAATTGCTCGGCCAGCATCGCGCGCGCCAGCAAATGCGGCCAAGTCATCGCGCCGAAACCCAACACCAAATCGGCTGAGGCGCGCGCCGCCGCACCGTGACCGTCAGCCGCTCCGATCAGAAACCGCGCTTCGCGCACGCCGTCATCGCGCCATTTGCCGAGCAAGGTGGCGAACTGTTCCGAAGTAAGCTGCGAACCGTGCTCGTCGAGCAGCACTTCGCGCACCGGAGCAAGCGCAGCCGGAACGGTACCGCCCACTTCCGGCAATTCAGTGAGCTTGAAGGGCCAAGCCAGACGTTTTGTATAGCGAACGAACAGGTCGGCTTCGGGCGACCGGCCGATCTTGCCGCGCGCGATCACATGCAGCAGCATGCGATCATCTCATGCGCTACCCGCATCTCCGAAGGCCCACATCCGCTCGAGGTTGTAGAAAGTGCGCACTTCGGGGCGGAACAGATGAACGACGATATCGCCCGCATCGACTAGCACCCAATCGGCGGCCGGTAGACCTTCGATTCGGACATGGCCAAAGCCGCCGTGCTTGATTCGCTCGGCCAGCTTCTGCGCCATCGCGGCCACCTGCCGGGTGGAGCGGCCCGAAGCGATCACCATGTGATCGGCAATTGAGCTTTTGCCTTCGAGTGGGATCGAAACGAGTTCCTGCGCCTGATCATCGTCTAGTGATTGCAAGACAAGCGCGTGCAGCGAGCCGGGTTCGGCCGCGGGCAACGGGAGTGAGGTGCGGGGAACTGGATCCGGACCGGTCTGGGCAAGATCGTTGGAATTGGGCGTCATGTAAGCGGGAACAGTCCTCTGGGCGGGCGTCGCAAGATTATCATGCGATGTCGGGATCGACGGAATGGTGCGTCAAGGGATCACGCTGGGGCAATCCGACAAAGCGGAGCGCCCATGCTGGATCGGCGCTACGCAAAGCGGTGGCCGAACGCGGATCAGGGTCGAAACGCAAACAAATCAGCGCGGGTGCGCTCCATCCTGCCCGGGTGTTTAACATGGCCGACGGCCGCCGGTAACGGCCGAGCCAGGCGCCAGCGGGGCTCGCCAGCGCGCGCCCCCCATAGCCCGGACGCGCGATAACCGCAATCGGCATGGTACGGGCGATCGCGCGCCAGCTACGCCACCTATGAAACTGGGCCAGATTGTCACTGCCCATCAGCCACACGAACTGCACGTTGGGATAGCGTTGCCGCAGCGCGCGCAGGGTATCGAGCGTGTAGCGCGTACCCAGTTCGCGCTCGATCGCGGTTGGCACAATTCGCGCCCGCCGCGCCTGTTGCCCCGCCGAAACGAGCCGCGCGGCGAGCGGCGCCATGTCAGCCTTAGGTTTAAGCGGATTGCCCGGGGAGACCAGCCACCACACCGCATCGAGCCTCAGCGCTTCCATCGCAAACAGGCTAATCCGGCGGTGCCCGCTGTGCGCCGGGTTAAAACTACCCCCGAGGAGCCCGATTCGGGTCAGGGTCTTATTTGCCCAGAACCGCGCACCAGCCACTTGTAAGTGGTGAGGCCCTCAAGCGCGACTGGGCCCCGCGCGTGGAGTCGGCCGGTAGCAATGCCGATTTCCGCCCCCAGTCCAAACTCGCCGCCATCAGCAAATTGCGAACTGGCGTTGGCGATCACAATCGCGCTGTCGACTTGCGCCAGGAAGCATTCGCATACCGCCGCGTCTTCGCTGACAATTGCATCGGTATGCGCTGATGAATGGCGCGCAATATGCGCCAGCGCGCCCTCAAGCCCACCGACCACTGCGACCGACAGCACCGCGCCGAGGTATTCGGTGTCCCAATCGTTCGCGCTGGCGGGGACGATTCGCGGATCGAGCGCGCAAGCGCGGGCATCACCGCGCAGCTCGCAGCCTGCATCGAGCAACCCCGACACCACCGCCTGAGCGCCCGGAAACTGGGCATCGAGCAGCAACGTCTCCATCGCTCCGCAGACCCCGGTCCGGCGCAGCTTGGCGTTGAGTGCGATGGCCGCGGCTTTGACCGGATCGGCGGCGGAATGGATGTAGGTGTGGCAAATGCCGTCAAGGTGGGCGAGCACCGGGACTCGAGCGTCAGCTTGGACCCGCGCAACCAGGCTTTTGCCGCCGCGCGGTACAATCAGATCGATCAGCCCAGCTGCGGCCAACATCGCGCCGACCACCGCTCGGTCCTGCGTGGGGACCAACTGCACCGCCTCTGCGGGCAGGCCGACAGATCTCAGTCCGGCCACGAATGCGGCGTGGATGGCATGGTTTGAGTGGACCGCCTCGCTCCCGCCGCGCAGCACCACGGCATTGCCTGAGGCAAAGCACAGCGCGGCGGCATCAGCGGTCACATTAGGCCGGCTTTCATAGATGATCCCGATCAGCCCGATCGGCACCCGCACACGGCTGAGTTCCAGCCCGTTGGGGCGAGTCGCGGCATCGATCACCTGCCCAACCGGATCGGGGAGTGCGGCGATCTGTTCGACGGCGGCAGCCATATCTGCCAGCCGCATTGAATCGAGCCGCAGCCGGTCAAACAGCGCATCCGATAAGCCCCCTGCCGTGGCTGCTGCCATGTCGCGTGCATTGGCGGCCAAGATCGCTGCTTCGGCACTGCGCAAAGCCGTTGCCGCCGCGCGCAAACCCGCAGCTTTGCTGGCTGTATCAAGCTGAGTGAGCAGGCGCTGCGCCGCGCGGCCAGCTTGTGCCAGCCGGGCGATTACGTCTGTCGGGCTAGGAATTGAGGCAGGCAATTCAGTCATGCTGGGCGCCTATCATTCCCCCGCTCGCTTGTCACCGCCGAGCGCGTGGCTGCGCATGACCAAACGGAAATCACCGATTGACCGCTCAAACGCTTTACCCCGCGAGTCTTTCGACTCGGCGAGTCCGGGCTTCAATCGATTCGCTTACCCCGTCGCAAGCTGCTAGCTGCCCGCCACAAGGGATTACAAGGGACTGGGGTCGTCTTGAAAAACGCAGCCGTTGGCAGGGTCACAACCCGGCTGCGGACATGGTTCCCGGATCGCGAATTTTTCATGCGATCCGAAGGGCAAGTCCGTTTTATCAAAGTGAGTTCGCGCATTCAGCTGATCGCTGCGGGCGGAATCTCGGCTTTGCTGTTGGTCTGGGCGCTGACCATGGCGGCGATGGCGCTGTCGAGCTATGTCTCCAATCGTGATCGGCTCTCGTTGCTCGAGCGAGAGGCGAAGGTCGCCACTTCGGAAAGCCGCCTCAACGCTTACGGTCAGGATATCGGTAAAGTCGCCGACGATCTGAAACGGCGGCAGACCTTTATCGAATCGGTGGTCGATGCGCACCTAGGCGATCTGCCCAAAGATGCCGCCGTTGCCAAACCCGGTGAAACCGTATCGGATAGCAGCTCCGAAGCTGCGCAGACTGTCAAGAAGGTCAGCTTAGCATTGCCGCAAGCGGCCGAGCTTGCACAAGTCGAGGCGCGGCAGCTGTCGTTGATCGAAGTGCTGACCCGGATTGCCGACCGGCGCTCGTCCGCCGCGCAAGCAAAACTTGCCAGCCTCGGGCTCAATTCGCAGGCGGCACTGGCATCGCTCGATGATAAGTCAGCACAAGGTGGTCCGCTGCTCACACTCGCCACGTCGGCCGATGGTTCGATCGACCCGCGGTTCCAGCGCTTTGGGTTAAGTTTGGCGCGGATGGACGCGCTGGAACGCAGCGTCGCCCGCCTGCCGCAAGTTCTGCCAGCCAGCCTTGAATATATCTCGTCGGGCTTCGGTTTCCGGATCGATCCGTTTACCGGTGCCGGCGCGTTCCATCCGGGGCTCGATTTCCGCGGACCGGTGGGCGCACCGATTTTTGCGGCAGCGCGCGGCACGGTAAGTTTCGTTGGGCAACGTTCGGGCTATGGCAACTGTGTCGAGATCGATCACGGCAATGGCTTAGTCACGCGCTATGCGCACATGTCTGGCTTTCGCACCGTGCCGGGCAAGGTGGTTCAGCCTGGCGAGGTGATCGGTTTGATTGGATCGACCGGCCGCTCGACCGGGCCGCACCTGCACTTCGAAGTACGGATCAACGATCGCCCGGTTAATCCCCGCCCCTTTCTGGAGGCCGTTCCCCATGTTCTCGAAAAAACCGGGCAGTCCGCTGCCGCACAGTCCACAAGGTAAATCGATGGCCAATTCAACCTTTTCGGTCTTTGGACCCGATATCAAGATCAAGGGCAATGTCGCCGCTTCGGCCGACCTGCACATCGATGGACACGTCGAAGGCGATGTCAGTTGCACGGCGTTGGTCCAGGGCGAAAGCGGCGAGATTGTCGGCGGAATAACCGCCGAGACCGCCCGTCTTTCAGGCACGGTGCGCGGCACGATCGATGTGCGCGAACTGGTGGTTTTGAAATGCGCACGGATCCACGGCGATGTTCATTATGACACGCTGACGATCGAGCAAGGTGCGCAGGTCGATGGACGGTTTGCCCCGCGCGCAGCGGCTGAAGACCGCACTTCGGTTGTCAGCTTGACTGCGAGCTAGAGACCAAGCTCTTCGCGCAGGGCCTTGCGGTCCAACTTGCCGATCATCGTTTTGGGCAGCGCTTCACGGATCACCACTTGGTCGACGCGCTCGTGCTTGCCGACCCGGCGGTTGAGCCAGTCTATGAGTTCGTCCGCCTCAGCATCGCCGGCCAGCGTAACGTAGGCGCGGGGGCTTTCGCCACGATAGGGATCGGGAACACCGATCACGAGCGCTTCTTTAACCGCCGGGTGCGTCAGCAACACCGCCTCGACCTGGCTGGGGAAGACCTTGAAGCCCCCCACCGCGATCATGTCTTTGATTCGGTCAACGATTTTGGCGTAGCCGCCATCGTCAATCGTTGCGACGTCCCCGGTGCGCAGCCACCGGCCATCGGGGCGGGTGGTAAAGGCGGTCGCAGCCGCCTCAGGGCGCTGCCAATACCCCTGCATTACCTGCGGGCCTTGGATCGCCAGTTCCCCCGGTTCGCCTGCCGGGGCATCCCGATACGGATCTTCGCGGTCAAGCAGCAGCATCCGCGTTGCGGGCAGCGGCTGCCCGATCGTTCCAACTCGCTCTTCACCTTCGTACGGATTGGTCGAAGCCACCCCGGATGTTTCGGTCAGCCCATAGCCTTCGACCAATCGCGCGCCGGTCTGCCCTTCCCACCGCGTCTTGAGCGGCAGCGGCAGCGGCGCGCCGCCCGAGATGCAGATCCGCAGGCTTGAAAAATCGGTCCGCGCCCGCCGCGGATGATCGAGCAACGCCTGAAACATCGTCGGCACCCCGGGCAACGCAGAGGCCTTGACCCGCTGGAGCGTTTTGAGCGCTTGGCCGGCGTCGAAGCGCGGCAACATTGCAATACACCCGCCGCTGGCAACGGTGCGATTGAGCACGCAGACGTTGGCGAAGACGTGGAACAGCGGCAGCACCCCCAGGATCATGTCGCGTGCACCCACCGCTGGGTCGATGGCGGCAATCTGGCGCGCGTTGGCGGAGATATTCTGGTGCGTGAGCATGGCGCCCTTGGGAACCCCTGTGGTTCCGCCGGTATATTGCAGCAAAGCGAGATCATGCACGGGATCGAGCGATACAGGGTGCGGTGCGGTTGTACCTAGCATGGTCGCCCAACGCCGCACATCGGCGCGCGTCGGGATCGCGGTGAGCGCTTTGCGGCCCAGCAGCGCCAGCGCGATCCGCTTCACCCACGGCAGCATTGAGCCCAGCGGAGCCACCACCAGTTGCTCGAGCGCGGTACTATCGAGGACCGTGAGCGCGGTCGGCAGCAGCGCCGCCGAATCGATTGTGACCAGCAAGCGCGCGCCCGAATCCCTGACCTGCGCCGCCAGCTCGTTAGCGGTGTAGAGCGGGCTGAAGTTGACCACGATCAGTCCCGCAAGCATCGCTCCGTAATAGGCCGAGACGTAAATCGGGACATTGGGCAGGTACAGCCCAATCCGGTCGCCCTTGACCAGGCCGAGGCTTTGCAAGCCGGCGGCGAACGCCTGCGCTTCAGCATGCAGCGCGGCGTAGCTAAACTGGCGGCCGAGGAAATCGACCAGCGGCTGCGCGCCGTGCTGCGCTGCGGCTTTCGCAAACATCTCGGTCAGCGCCAATGGCGGAAACGGCTGATCCCAAGCGCAGGCGTGGGCATAGTGCGTGCGCCAAGGATCTGCAGCGGGGATATTCACAGCCATAGAAGCGGTTTAGCGCGCAACCCGGGCGAGCGTCAGCAAAAATCA
>JAYTIS010000372.1:0-1837 GCA_043731725.1 Novosphingobium sp. | reverse complement strand
GTTCATGCCCCACAGCTTGCGGTCGACCGGCTTGCCCAGGAAGCTCATCTGGTAGGCGTTGTTGAACACGCCGGTGCGCTGGACGTTGCCATACAGGTCGCCCGGAACGATCGTGAGCTTGGCATAGCTGCGCCACTTGTCGGGATAGCCGACCATCACGTCCATGCGGCTAAGCTTTTCGACCGCAGCGGCCTTGGTGCTGGCGCCCATCCATTCATTGGCCTGGATGCGGCCGGCCATCGCGGTCTTGAGGTTGGCGACCAGCGTCTGCATCTTGGCCTTGGACGAAGCCGGGAAGTAATCGCTGACATAGGTCTGGCCGACCAGTTCGCCCAGCGAACCGCCGACCACGTCAACCGCACGCTTCCAACGGGGGCGGTTTTCCGAAACGCCCGAGAGCGTCTTGGTATATTCGAAGTGGCTGTCGACCATCGCCTTGTTGAGGTACGGCGCGGCCTGATCGGCAACGTGGAACGCCTGCCACAGCTTCAGCGTGGCGAGCGTGGTATTCGCATAGACCTTGGCGATATCACGCACTGCGGTGTTTTCGCCGACGATGATCCGCTTCTGCGCCGGCACGCCCGCGCCAGCGAAGAACTGGGCCCAGTCCAGACCCGGCGCATAGGCGGCAACCTGCGCGGTGCTCATCGGGTTGTTGAGCTTTTCGATCTGGCGGCGTTCGGCGATCTTCCAGCTCTTCTCGGCGATCGAGGTTTCGAAGGCCATGATCGTATCGGCAGCAGCCGCAGGGTTGGCGTAGCCAAGCATGCCCAGCGTGCGGGCGATATAGGCCCTGTAAGCATCGCGCTGCTTCTTGAAGCTGTCTGCGAAATAATATTCGCGCTCGGGCAGGCCCAGCCCGCTCTGGCCCAGGTACAGCACGTTGAGGTTTGGGTTGGCGGTGTCCGAGCTCACGCCCATGTCAACCACGGTGGCGCCGAAGCGGCCGTTGGTGGTGCCCATGTAGCGCGCAAAGGCGGCCTTGCTGGCAATAGCATTGACCGCAGCGAGATCACGCTTCAGCGGCGCAAGGCCGACCGTCTCAAGCTTCTTTTCATCCATGAAGCTGCTGTAGAAATTGGCGACCTTGGTCCCTGGCTTGGCCTGGGTGATCAGCGCCTTGAGCTGATCCTGGGTGCGCTCGCGCAGGTCATAGAAGGTGCCGGTCGCAGCGCGGTCCGACGGGATCGTGGTGGCATCAACCCACTTGCCTGCGGTGAAGCGGAACCAGTCGTCGCCCGGCTTGACCGAGGCATCGCCGCCCGAAAGGTCAACGCCCCAGGCGCCGATTGCGGGCTTGCCAGTGGTGGCCATCGCGGTGGCGCCCTGCGCAATCAGCGCGCTGGTGGCGAAGGGTGCAGCCAGCACGGCAAGCGCGGCGCTGGCGATAAGGAAACGAGACTTCATGACTATTGGATCTCCCACTGTCTGACATGCGCAGTCCGCAGCGAAACACGCGCGCGCGATGCTGAATTTGCCTTGCGCGCGCGGTGCGGGGAGTCAATGTCGTTCGCCGATAGGGGTTTGCGGTTGGTGGATGGGGAGCATTTGCCCCTCAGAAACCGAACGAAGTTTTGATGAACAGGCTGACCGTGAAATCGTCTTTCTTCGAGCGATAGCCAAACTTGATCCCCGGTAGGACGTCGGTTGTCTGCGGCAGCGTGAAGTAGACCGGCACCTCAAAGCTATAGTCGCCGCTCAGCGTGTCGAGGCTGCCGGTTACTGCCGCGCCGATGCCGCCCTTGCCGCTCGAGAATGGGAAATAGCGCCGGTATTCGCCGCGGACGATCAGGCTATCCTTGCGGGTCGGCGCTGACGGGGCAGCCTTGACGCAATC
>JAYTIS010000371.1:0-3200 GCA_043731725.1 Novosphingobium sp. | reverse complement strand
AACCTCTGCCCCCGCAAAGCTCAGACCGCATCCGTCCGCTCGATGTCCACGGGCTCGATGCTGGATGGGAGCGCAAACTGGCCAAAGAGGTGCTTCAGCCCGATTTCACGCTCGATTTGCACGGCCACACGGTGGCGGCGGCGTACGCCCGGCTCGATCAGGGGTTGGGGCAGGCACTCGCGCTGGGCGCGCGGTTGGTGCTGGTCATCACCGGCCGCCCGCGTCCGGTCGAGGCGGCCGATCGCGGCACCGCGCGCGGCGCAATCCGCGCCAAAGTGCTCGACTGGCTAGCCCTCGGCCCGCATGCCGGACGCATCGCCGCCGTGCGCCCGGCGCAACGCCGCCACGGCGGCGCGGGTGCGTTGTATGTGGTGCTGCGGCGGCCAAGATAGCACCGCCCGCCCCCAGCGCGGACGGTGCGCTTGTTGGCTACGTCAGAAGTTGACTGAAGCGGTTACGAAGACCTGGCGCGGATTGGCGTAAAACCCGGTGAGCACGCCTTCCTTGCCAAGCCCCGAGGCGAGCGGCGTAAGCAGTACCCCGGTGGTTGGGTCGGCTTTCAAGAAGGTATAGCCCGAGGTCTTGATCCGCTCGTCGGTCAGGTTCTTGCCGAACACCCCCAACGACCAACGGTTGCCCGGCGCGTGATAGACAATGCTGGCATCGAACAACTGGTACGCTGGTTGATCCAGGTAGGGGTTGGCGATCTCGAACTGGTAAGTCTTGCTCTTGAAGGACATGCCTGCGCTAAGATCGACCCGGCCTTCGCCCAGATCAACTGCGTAAGTAGCAGAAGCCGCTCCGCTCCAAGCCGGGGTGTTCTGAACATGACGGAACGGTGCAACTTGCGTCGGCACGCCGCCAATGTTGGCGACATAACTAAGGTATTTGGCGTCGATATAACCGACCGAGCCATTCAGCGTCAGCGCGCCCAGGCGCAGTTTTCCTTCAGCCTCAAAACCCTGCATCCGAGCCTTGCCGGCGTTGGATACCACTCCGCAGAAGCTGGGCAACCCGCGGATCGAGCAAGCGACCGAACCCGGGATCTGGACATCGGTGTAGTCCATCCGGAATGCTGCCAGCGCCATGGTCAAGTGGCGATCAAACAGCTGCGCCTTGTAGCCCACTTCATAGCTATTGACCTTTTCGGGACGGAAGCTGAGGAACTCGGCCACCTCGGCATCGGATTTGATGCCATCGCCGTTGAGGTCAGGGGCGTTAACGCCGGCCCCGCGCGGATCGAACCCACCGCCTTTGAACCCTTGCGAAAAACTGACGTATAGCGTGGTATCGGGGTTCGGCTTAAAGCTGAGCGAGGCGCGCGGGGTGAATTTGGTGAACGCCTTCTTGCCCGTGAAATTTGTCCCGGGCGCGCCAAACGGAATACCAGCGCCGCCAAATGTGGGCGAGCCCCCGCCGAGGTAGTTCTGGCGCAGGATTTTCGCGCTGCGTTCGTCCCAGGTATAGCGCCCGCCGACCGACAGGCTGAACTGATCGGTTAAATCGTAAGTGAAATCGCCGAATGCGGCCATCGTTTCGGTATCGACGTTGGCATCGGTATAGCCGGTCAGACCGTTGATCGTGGTGAACAGCCGAACATCGAACTGAGTCAGTGCCGAGGCGTTCAGATAATAAGCGCCGATCAGCCCGTTGAACCGGCCCTTATCGATCAGCATCTGGACTTCCTGGCTGAACTGCCGGTTGAAGTAATAGCCCGGGACGTCGACATCGACCGCAGGCAGCGCATCGAAATCGATCGGGGTCGCCGAATCGTCCTTACGGTAGGACGAGATTGAACGGAACGTCAGGCCCTCGGTAGGTTCGGCTTCGAGGAACAGTGAGGTGCCCCAAGCCTTTACGTTCTGCACCGGGAAGTTCAGGCCGCCGCGCGTGTCATAGACATTGGCGAGCACCGGAGCGCCGCTGACCAGCCCCGGAATGAACCGGTGGCCGCCGCGCGGGTTCGAGGTGTCGTGCGTGTAGTCGCCGGTCAGCCGGGCAAAAATGCCGGTGCCGTGAATCTCAATCGTGCCTCTTCCGGCCCAGATATCTTTGTTATAATTATCGAGCCCGGTGGTCAGGTTTTTGCCGAAGCCATCGCGGGTCAGCCGCGCTAGCGAGCCACCGATGCGGATCACCTTGCTCTCACCCACGGGGACTGAACCCGTAATCACCCCGTCAGCTTGATTGTAGCTGCCATAGGTCGCGTGCGCCGCGAAGTGCGCGACATCGTCGAGCCGGCGGGTGACATATTTCACCGCACCGCCGACAGTGTTGCGGCCATAGAGCGTGCCCTGCGGCCCGCGCAGAACTTCGATTCGCTGGACATCGTAGATATCGAGCACGGCGGCTTGCGGCCGGTTGAGATAGACGTCATCAAGGTAGATGCCGACGCCCTGCTCAAAGCCCGACACGGGATCTTGCTGCCCGACGCCGCGGATAAAGGCGCTGAGCGTTGAATTGGTCGCGCGACTGGCTTCCAAAGTCACGTTGGGAACCGTTTCGGCCAGTGCAGTAATGTCGGCCGAACCTTGATTGGCGAGCTGATCGCCCGAGATTGCGGTGATCGCGATCGGCACGTCGATCAGATTTTCTTCGCGGCGGCGCGCGGTGACCACGATCGCGCCTTCGTCATCGGCTGGTGCGGCCGCTGGCTGGGCGCTCGACTGCGCAACAGCGGGTGCGGCTGTCAGGCTGAACAGAACGCTGGCAAGCAGTGAAGCGCGGCAAAGCAAGGCGTGGTTACGCATCGGGTACCCTCCCAAGGAATTAGCGGCCCGCCGCTGATCGGCTGGGTCCATGGAGGGTCTTATATAATAGTTGAACCAACTTTCAACTTTGTTATGCTTGCATGGGCAGGAGCGACGGTGAATGATGCGGATACGTGGCAAGACGGCAACACTGACGCGCGGCGTGGGGGAAAAGAATGTGAACCTGGTGAACAGCGCCAAGGCCATGCGCGAACCGCGGACCGAACGCGGGCGCCGCACCCAGCGCGCCATCCTCGACGCCGCTGCAGCCGAATTCGGCGAGAAGGGATTTCACGAAAGCTCGATTGTCTCGATCACGATCCGCGCGGGGGTCGCGCTTGGCAGCTTCTATACTTATTTCGAAAGCAAGGAGGCGCTGTTCAAGGCGCTGGTTGCGGACATGAGCGGGCGGGTGCGCGATCACGTCGCCCCCGCGCTCCAAGGCCTGCA
>JAYTIS010000370.1:0-1843 GCA_043731725.1 Novosphingobium sp. | reverse complement strand
AAATGGCCCATATCGGCATAAAGCGCCTCGGCACCGGTGACTGCCAACACCGCAGACCCCATCGCCAGGAAGCCCTTGAACGGATCATTGATGAACATGTTTAGCGCGTGATGCGGGCTTAGCGACCAGATCACCTCGGGCTGTTGAGCTACACTTAGCACTCCCAGTACCGAAATCACGGTGAAATAGACCAGCATGACCGGGCCGAACAACGCCGCCATCTTGGCCGTGCCGCGGCTCTGAACCATGAACAGGAACACCAGAATCCCAACCACCATTGGTACCACCATTCGACCCAGCGCAGGATTGTATACCGCAACGCCCTCAATCGCGCCCAACACTGACACCGCTGGGGTGATCATGCTGTCACCATAGAACAGAGCGGTGGCGAACACGCCCAATAGGACGATGCCGCTCGACCATTTCTTGCCCGAAACGTTCTTGTTGATCAGCGCCAACAAAGCGAGGCTGCCGCCCTCGCCTTTGTTGTCGGCGCGCATGATAACTGTGACGTACTTGATCGTCACGATGATCATCATTGACCAGAACATCAGGCTGACGATGCCGTAGATATGCAGCAGATCAAGCGGTAAGCGATGATGGCCGCTAAAGGTATCGCGCATGGCATACAGCGGACTGGTGCCGATATCGCCGAACACCACACCAATCGCGCCCACTGCCAAAGCGGCCAGCGAACCATGGTGACCGTGCCCGCCTTCGCTGATCTCATCATCATCCGGGTCGACGGGACCTGAATTAACGACCGTGCCCGCCTCGACCGCCTTGCTCATGCAACCACAACCCTTAGTGACCCTGAACGGTTCGCACGCGACCGCCGCATGCGACTAGCAGCAAGCCGATGGGCGGTCTAGCACTGCACAGGCTTAACGCCCGGGAGGCGGTGTTGGTTGCGGTCCTGAGGCGGGCGGCTGATTTTGCTGAGCCAACAGCTGATCGAGCAACTGCAGCCGTCCTGCCAGACCGGCGCGCCACGGTGCTGTAACTGGTGCGTGCGCGAGCAGATCGGCCCACAAGGCGCGGCCTTGCTCGGGCCGTCCGTTTTGAATAAAGGCGAGGCCGAGAAAAAACGGCGGCCCGGCGGCCTGGGGATCGGCATCGGTCGCCCGGCGAAAAGCATACAGCGCCGCCGGGGTTAACGCACCGTCGGCATGACCAACTAGATTGTTGGCGAGCGCCAGCCAGGCACCCGAATCGCGTGGATTTTCCTCGACTGCACCAAGCAGAAGGCCAGCTGCGTCACTGAATGCGCCTTGCCGGGTCAAAGCGTCGGCGGTGACCGTCCAGCGGTTCCGCGCAATCGGCCCTTCACCGGAAAGTTGTTGGCGCACCGCCACCAAGTCTGCGCCGGCTTTGCCCTGCGCGGTCTCTGCCGCAGTGGACGATCCCCCTAAGTCGGGCCGCGCTTGATAAGCGAAACCGGCGAGCCCGAACACCAGCGCGGCCGCGATCGCTTCCCAGCTTTTGCGCGGTGCCTTGCCCAGCACGATCAATGCCCCCAGCGCCGCAATAGTGAGTGCGATTGCGATTACCCAGCTAGTCATATGGCTGCCCTCACAAACCGCCGCCGCAACAGCGCGAAAGCTAGAGCGAGCAGCGCCAGCGGTGCAGCAAACAACGGCCAGGTCAGGCCGGAAACGCGTGGGGCATAGCTGACATAATCGCCATATCGCTCGATCAACCAGGTGCGGATTGCCTCGGGGTCTTCGCCCGCCTTGATCCGCAATCTCACTTGATTGCGCATGTCACCCGCGATCTGCGCATCGGAATCAGAGATAGACTGGCCTTGGCACTGCAGGCAGCGCAGGCTTTCCATCAACGCGGC
>JAYTIS010000369.1:0-1541 GCA_043731725.1 Novosphingobium sp. | reverse complement strand
TGAGCAATGGCGAGCGCATTGCCGCCAATCGGATCGGTACCATAGACATCGGCGACCATGATTGTCCGAGCGCCCGCGGCCTGCGCCAGAGCGGCGACGGCGCTGCCGTGATTGCTGGGATAGGGCGCGCCTTTGGCAAAACCTTTGGTGGCGCTGACCTCTTGCGCAGCGGCACCGTCAATCAAGCCGATCGGCGTTCTAATTGTGCTGGATCCTGCACGCGGAGACGAATCATTGGCAGCACCCACGCCGCCGGACTGAAAAAAGATCTGGTCACTCGATACATTTGCCTTCGACACTTTGCGTTTCAGCAGCTCTTGCGCTTTCGCCAACGTCATGCCGGCAGGCACGGTTAACTGGCTGAATGTCACGTCAAGACCATCAATCGTGTCGGGCGCAGCCGGGTCGAACCCCAAGGCTTGAGCCGCAGCCAGGGTCGCCGAATCCGGGTCGATCAGCAGCAGGACCCCGCGCCGCGCCGGCGCGCCCTCACGGTCACGTTCCAGCGTCTGGCGATTGTCCCGCAGCAAGGTGTCGATCCGCTCGAGCCGCGCGGCGCGCAACGCGCTGCTCGCTTCGGCGATGGTCCGGCCAAGCAGATCGGGTACCTTCCCCAACACCGGGCTGGTGACCGATCCCAGGTTGGGCAGTGCCTGCAGACCAGACGGCAAACCGCTCGGCAGACCGAGCTGCGCACCCGACTGGCTGGCGCAGCACAGCAAAACTGCCGCAAAAAGGGTGGACGGGCGCAGGCTCATGGGTAGTCCTCACAATATATTCGCTTAACGATGGATTAAACGTTCCTCATGGCGCGTTTCATCCATGACAAGGTACTGATGCAGAACGATGCGTTTTTAACTGGGCTTACCGCACTGCTTCCCAAGCTGCGCCGCTTTGCGGCCGGACTGGCGCGGAACCCGGCTGATGCCGACGATCTGTGTCAGGCCGCAATAGAGCGTGCGCTCGTTTCGCGCCAGCAATGGCAAGAAGGAACGCGGCTTGATAGCTGGATGTATCGGATAATGCGGAACATTTGGATCGACACGGCCCGCGCTCGCACTCGCCGCGACAAGACCTTCACCGTTGAGGAGGCAGGTCAGACGGTGGGTGCTGATGGCGGGCAAGAAGCTTATATTGAACTGACGATGGTCGATCGGGCGCTCCAGACCTTGCCCGACGAACAGCGCGAAGCGGTGCTGCTGGTCCTGGTCGAAGGCTATAAATATGCCGAAGCGGCTGAGATCATCGGGTGCCCAATCGGCACCCTGACCTCGCGGTTGTTGCGCGGACGCGAAGCCTTGATGGTCAAATTGGGAGAAGCGGCATGACCATTACCCCCGAACAACTGGCCGCCTATGCCGATGGCGAGCTTGACGATTTGGCCGCAGTGCGGGTGCGCCGCGCGGTCGATGCCGATCCTGCTTTGGCGGCCGAACTGGCGCGGCTGGCCGGGTTGCGCGACATTCTGGCAGCGCGGTTTGATCCGGTCCTGACCGATCCCATCCCCGCGCGCCTGACCAAACCAATCGAAGATGCGGCCA
>JAYTIS010000368.1:0-10345 GCA_043731725.1 Novosphingobium sp. | reverse complement strand
TGTGCAAGTGTCGTGTAGTGGATTATGCCTATTTTATTAGGTAATTACAGTTATTTAATAGAATACTGTCTCCCTGACCAATCATTTCTTCGCAAGGCGCGGTACAACGAACCGGCGGATCGCATCGGCTACGCCTGCGTCCTCATTGCTTGTTGCGACGCATTGCGCCTCCGCCTGGACCGCAGCGCTGGCCTGCCCCATGGCGATGGCAAGGCCCGCGCGCCGAAACATTGCCACGTCGTTGGCCTGATCACCGATCACGGCAACTTCGTCTAGCGGAACCCCGTAAAGCTGCGCCAGCCGGGTCACCCCGTCGCCCTTGTTGGCCGTCAACGCGGTGCAATCGAGGTAGTAGTCCTGCGAGCGGACCAGCGTAGCAGCGCTCCCGACCAAAGTGCGCGCGCGCTGTTCAAGCGCATCCATCTTGTCCCGGTCATCGCACACCGCGACGATCTTGTCCGCGTCGTCAAGGAATGCTGCGACGTCCAGCATTTCCTCAGGGTGCAGGCCCGATGACAGCACTTCGCGCGGTGTGTGTGGTTCGGCCAGATCGTTGCTGAGCCAGCGATTGGTGGCAAACAGCCAGATCGTCACTTTGGCCTTGGCATATAGGTCAAGCAATTGCGCAGCGAGTGCTGGCGGGACCTGCGCTGCGCTCAGTTCCGTGCCATCGCCTGTGAAAATCGTGCCACCGTTGAACGCCCCGAACGGTCCGCACAATGTGAGTTTTTCCGCGATCGGCAGCATCCCCGCCGCCGGCCGGGCGGAGATCAGCGAGACCGCCACGCCGCGCGCGGTCAGGTCACGGATAGCGGCCACGTTCGCGTCGGGCAAACTCTTGTCGTGGCGCACCAAGGTGCCATCGATATCGCACACCAGTAAGCTGATTGGCGAAGGGGTCACGTTACCTTGTTTCCTTTTGCTGCGCGTTATTTTCGCGGGGCCTTGCTGGGCGCATAACACGGTTGCGAACTGCAAGGTCAACAGGTTGACGTTCAAATTATGAGTACCGCAGATGAAAAATTGCGTGAGTTTATCAATGTCATGGAACCAAAAAAGGCAAACGTCGTTCAAATCAAACACACTTTACAACTGCATTTCAGGAGCCCCTCATGACCCCGGAAACGTTTACCGATGCCATTGCCCTGCTCAAAGCCGATCACCGCAAGGTCGAAGGCCTGTTCGAAAAGTTTGAAGGTTCGAAGGGTCAATCCAAACAAGCCATCGCTGAGCAGATTTGCAATGAGCTGAAGATCCACGCCACAATCGAAGAAGAAGTATTTTACCCAGCGCTTAAGGGCAAGATCGACGATGGTCTGCTAAGCGAAGCTTATGTCGAGCATGACGGCGCGAAAGTGCTGATCAATGACATCATGGCGGGCGGCCCGGACGATGAATTTTACGACGCAAAGGTCAAGGTGCTGTCAGAAGACATCGAGCATCACGTAAAGGAAGAAGAGCAGCCGAGCGAAGGCATGTTTGCTCAGGCACGTCAGGCCCAGGTCGATCTCGTGGCGCTGCGTGATCAGATGTTGGCGCGAAAGAAACAATTGATGGCGCAGCTTGAAACCGAAGGTCTGCCGCCAGCACAGCTGGCCGTGGTCCAGGATTGAACAGAAGCGACGTAGTTGACAACTCCGCGCCGAGCGGAGCCAGAATCGCCGCATTTGGTCCATAGGATTGAGCCTAGGGTCGATGCGGCGGTTCGCCTAACCACCGCGCAACAGTTGCACACCCCAGTCGCGTTCAAACAAATACAATAGCAAACGCGCAGCCTCACCGCGCTGGCCCTTCAGGCCATCGTCGCGTTCCATCAGCAGGCGCGCATCGTCATGCGCCACTGGCAGCAAGCGTTGGATCTGCTCGAGGCTAGCAACCCGGAATGGGGTATCCCCCGATTGCCGCGTGCCGAGCAGTTCACCCCCGCCCCGCAGCCGCAAGTCTTCTTCGGCGAGGCGAAAGCCGTCCTGGGTTTCGCGCATCAAAGCCAGCCGTTCGCGCGCCGTTTCACTCAAAGTCGTCCCGCGCAGCAGCAGACAGGTGCTTTGCTCTGATCCGCGCCCGACCCGCCCGCGCAGCTGGTGCAGCTGCGCCAATCCAAAGCGCTCGGCCTGTTCGATCACCATCAAAGTTGCGGCGGGGACATCGACCCCCACTTCGATCACCGTGGTCGCCACCAGCAGCTTGGCATCGCCGCGCACGAACCGCTCCATCGCTGCATCTTTCGCGTCGGGGCGAAGTTGGCCGTGGACCAGCGCGACGCAGTCCCCAAATCGCGCCTTAAGATCGGCATATCGCGCTTCGGCAGCGGCGATGTCTTCTGTTTCAAGCTCGCGCACCATCGGGCACACCCAATAGGCTTGGTTACCAGCCGCCAAATGCCGGTCGAGCGCGCCAATCACATCGCCGATCCGCTCGAGCGCGACCACGCGGGTGTCGATCGGTTGACGCCCCGGCGGCATCTCGTCGATCCGGCTGACATCCATCTCGCCGTACTGCGCCAGCGTCAGCGTGCGCGGGATCGGGGTGGCGGTCATGGCCAGACAATGCGGGGTGCGCTTGCCCTTTTGCGCCAGCATCAACCGCTGGCTGACCCCGAACCGGTGCTGTTCGTCGATCACCACCAGTGCCAGGTTTTTGTAAGCCACGGTGTCCTGGAAAATCGCGTGAGTACCGATTGCGATCTGGATGCTACCGTCGAGCAAGCCCATCAGGATTGCCTCGCGCGCCCGGCCCTTGTCGCGCCCGGTCAGCAACGCGACGGTCACCCCGGTTGGTGCCAACATCCTGCGGATCGTCTCGAAATGTTGGCGCGCGAGGATTTCGGTGGGGGCCAGAAGTGCGGCTTGAGCTCCGGCCTCAACCGCGATCAACATCGCTTCCAGGGCGACCGCAGTCTTGCCCGAGCCGACATCGCCTTGGAGCAACCGAAGCATCGGCGCTGACTGCGCCAGATCGCCCTCGATTTCGGCAATCGAGCGGCGCTGGGCCCCAGTCAGCGCAAACGGCAGGTTGAGCTTGTCCCGAAGCCGCCCGTCGCCCACCAGCGGAGTGCCGACATGTGCGCGATTGGCGTTTTTGACCAACAGCAACGCCAGACTGTTGGCCAGCAGTTCGTCATAGGCCAGGCGGTCGCGCGCGGCGGCGTGATCGCCCTTGTGTGCCAGCAGAAGCGCGTCGCGCCAATGCGGCCAGTGCATTTTATCGGCTAGGCCCGGTTCGATCCACTCGGGCAGTTCGGGAACTGTTTCGAGCGCCTGCTGAATCATCGCCGCAGTGCGTCCCTGCGTCAGCCCTTCGGACAGTGGATAGACCGGCTCGGTCAACTGCCCGATCATCGCCGCGCTGTCCGCTGCGACGTGATCGGGATGAACGATCTGCAACATCTGCCCATATTGATCCAGCCGTCCCGCGACCCAGCGCATTTCGCCAAGGGGAAGCTGCTTCTTGCCCCAGCCCGAATTGCGCCCAAAGTAAGTGACCGCACAGATGTTTCCCACCGCGTCACTGGCCAGCACCCGCAGCGGCCCGCGCCCGGGTGCTGCGCGGTATTCAACCGGCGTGAGCGCAATCACAATATTCTCGCCGACGCTGGCTCCGTCCAGATCGGCCACCGCGCGGCGTTCCACGAAGCGATCCGGCAAGTGATAGATAAAGTCTTTAAGCCGGGTCAGCCCGAGCCGTTCCAGCGGACGCGCCAAAGTGGCGCCGACGCCTTTCAGGCTGTTAGCGGGGACAAACAGAGGGTTGAGCCGTTCGGGGCGCATCGCGACCCATAAGCCGCAATCAGGCGCACTTGCCAAGAGCGTTTGCCGCCGCGTGGGGAACCGCGGCGGCAATTTGGCGCCAGGAAGTAATCAATTTGCCTAGGCGTGCTCAGCAGTCATTGCGGGATAGGTGTATCCCGGCTGACCCTGCCGAGCCGCCGCCATTTGCTCACCTGCAAACTGCCAGTTCGCTAGTTTATCGAACCATTTGGTCAGGAACGCTTCCCGGTCATTGAAGTGGTCTAGATAATAAGCGTGTTCCCACAGGTCACAGACCATCAGCGGAACATCGTCACTGGCTGTCAACAAGTCGGCGGCGTCGTGAGTCGAGAGAACTTTGAGTGCATCACTCGACAGCGACAACCACACCCAGCCCGAGCCGAAGTGATTGATACCCTCTTCGACAAATTTGGTCTTCAGCGCGGCAAGATCGCCGAAGTTTGCGCTAATGGCGCTGGCGATCTCGCCTGTTGGAAGGGCCTGCTCGCCGGCCATCGACTGCCAGAAAAATGCGTGGTTCCAAGCCTGAGCCGCGTTATTATAAAGCTTCTTGTCGCCCTGGGCTTTGGCCTGCCGCACAATTTCTTCGAGTGACAAATCATCCAACCTGGCTTTTTCGGCCAGCTCGTTGGTCTTCTTAACATAGGTCGCGTGATGCTTGTCGTAGTGCAGCTTCATCGCCTGGGCGGAGATCACCGGTTCGAGCGCATCGTAAGCGTAAGGCAGTTTGCAAAGCTCGATCATGGCGGTTCTCCTGATATGGGGGTCAGGAGTTAAACGTTTGGTCTACCACAGTTGTTCCGGCAAGTGCCGCCTTTATGGCACGGACTGACGCTTACCGGCGGAGTGGTTTTGTTTCAGAGTCTTTCCCGCACCTTGTGCCACGCGTCGCGGACCGCCTCGACCGTGAGCCTACCATCTTCGGACGTGGTCGCAATCGAACAGACCGATACCCGCATCACCCAGCGTCCGCGCCACTGCGAAGCGCCGATGAAGGCAATCGCGTCCGCCTGGATTTGTGCAACCGTGGCGAGTGTCAGTCGGTCGCCAGCGTCTGCGCCTTGCGCGCCGCCAAAACGAATCATGAACTGATTAAGCTCGACTGCGCAAACCAGTTCTGCACCGTCGATTGCGCCCATCGCTGCAGCCATCGCCTGCGCAACGTCGACATTGCTTGCAACCATCTTCGCAACCCCACTGCGGCCGAGCTGGCGGAGCATTGCCCAAACCGCAAATCCGCGCGCGCGGCGTGACAATTCGGGCACATACGCAGAAGGGTCACGCTCATCTGCGCTCGGTGGCGGCAAATAGCTGGCAGAAACAGACATCGCGCGGCGATGCGCGTCGGCATGGCGGACAATCGCAAAACCGCAGCCGTACGGCGTTTGCAGCCATTTATGCCCATCGGTCGCCCACGAATCGGCCTGCTCGACGCCGGCGACCAGATGCGCCAGCTTCGGCGAAGTGTTGGCCCACAGCCCGAACGCCCCATCGACGTGGAGCCAAGCCCCTGCGGCCTTGGCGAGCGGCGCGATCTCGGCAAACGGATCGCTCACACCGGTATTGATCTGCCCCGCCTGAGCTATCGCGATGATCGGTCCGTCGCCCTCTTTGAGGGCACGTTCAAAGTCGCCTGGGCGCATTCTGCCCAGAGCATCGGTCTGCACTGTGCGCACGCGTTTGGCCCCCAGCCCCAGGTATTTGAGACCCGAAAACACCGTGGCGTGTGCGTCAGCGCCGATCAACACCCGCACCGGCGGCGCGCCGAACAAGCCATCGCTTTCTGCATCCCAGCCGGCTTGCAACAATACCTCGCTGCGGGCGGCGGCAAGGCACACAAAGTTCGCGACTGTCGCGCCCGATACGACGCCGACCGAAGCGTCTGCAGGCAGCCGCAGCAGATCGAGGAGCCAACCGGCCGCGACCGCCTCGACCGCGCTGGCCGCCGGCGACGCTTGCACATTCGCGGCGTTTTGGCCCCAAGCCGCCGTCAACCAGTCCGCCGCGACGCCGGTTGGGTGCGAATTGCCGATCACCCAGCCGAAAAAGCGTGGCGCAGTTGAAGCTCGGATGCCGCCTTCGGCCAGCCGGGCCAGTTCGGCGATGATTGCGCAAGCATCATCGCCGTGCTCGGGCAGATCACCTGCAAACCGGGCGAGCACCTCGGCGTAGCTGTCAACCGGGGTGGTGGTCGCATCCGCAATCCGCTGGCGATAGGTCGTGGCCAGTTCGGCAGCGAGCGCGAGCGGGGCAAGCGGATCGGAGGATTCGAGCGAAGCTGGCGGCATCAGGCAATCTCCTTGTCCGCTGCCGTAGCGATCTGTCCGGCTGCCGCATCCTTTTAATGTGCCAAAGGGCTGGCCAACCCAAACACCTTGCCATTGGGAGGCTCGCGCCATAGCGGAGCGGCATGAAACCCGCAGATCGCCTTCGCCGCCTGAAATTCCGCGCGTGGCATCGCGGCACGCGTGAGGCCGACTATATGATCGGCTGTTTCTTCGACGCGTATCATAGCGGCTGGGATGCAGCGGCGATGGCTTGGTTCGAAGCCCTGCTGGATGAAGACGATGTCGAGATCATGGCCTGGGCGCTTGGTACCCAAGCGGTTCCGGCGCGATATGCCGGGCCGCTGATGGATGCGTTCCGCAAACTCGATTTTGTTGAAATCCCGCGCTGACAACGCGCTGATCACCGGCTAAGGGGACCCTCCCGATCCCACCCCGCTGACTGCAAAACGGTCTGCGGGGCAATTGCTGTTGCGCGCATCTATGCCTGACTTCGCCAAAATCTTGTCTGCTACGACCCCGCTGACGCTGGCGGGATTGGCGCGTGGGGCGCAACCGTTGGTGCTGGCCGATCTGGCCCGCGCGGCCAAAACCCGCGCCACGTTTATCGCACCCGACGAGGCGGCAATGCAGGGCATTGCCGAGAGCGCCGCTTTTTTTGCGCCCGAGCTTGAAGTACTGTCGTTTCCGGCGTGGGACTGCTTGCCATACGACCGCGCCAGCCCGGCCTTGTCGATCAGCGCGCGGCGGCTAGCTGCACTGCACCGGTTGCAGGCCGCGCCCGCCGGACCGCAGCTGGTGGTCACCACGATCAACGCCGCGTTGCAGCGGGTGGTCACGCCGTTCCGAGTGCGTGAGAACGTGCGGCTGCTTAAGCCGGGCATGGAGATCGGGCGTCAGAGCTTGATCGCGCTGCTCCAACGCCAAGGTTACAGCCGCACCGATACCGTAGCCGATGCCGGCGAATATGCGGTGCGCGGGTCGATCTTCGACATTTTCCCGTCGGGGCTCGATGCCGGACTGCGGCTCGATTTCTTCGGCGATGAGCTGGAAACGTTGCGCCTGTTCGATCCCAATACGCAGCGCTCGACCGGCGTGGTGACCGAACACTTGCTGCTGCCGGCCAGCGAAGCGCTGCTCGACGAAGACAGCGTCAAGCGCTTTCGCAGCCGTTACCGCGAGCAATTTGGTGCCAATGCCACCTCCGACCCGCTGTACCAAGCGGTCAGCGATGGGCGGCGACTAGCTGGAATGGAGCACTGGCTGCCGCTGTTCGAGGACCGCTTGGTCACGCTGTTCGATCATCTGGGTGACCGCGATCTGATGCTGATCGACAGTTCCGCGCTTGGTTCAGCCGAAGAGCGGCTGGGCGACATAGCAGATTATTTCGCATCGCGCTCCGAGACATCGGGCAAGGCGGCGGGTAGCTACCGCCCGCTCGAACCCGCCGCGCTGTACCTGACCCGCGCAGAACTCGACGCGCAATTGGCGGCGCAGCCCGTCCATCGTACCGATATTTTCACGCAGCCCGAGAGCGCCAAGGTGATCGATGCGGGTTTCGCCAGCGGCCGTGATTTCACCCCGGAGCGTGCGCGCGGCGACAATGTCTATGAGGCTGCCGCGCGATATCTAACTGGGCAGGCCGCGCAGGGCAAGAAAGTGCTGATCGCGGCCTATTCGCAAGGCAGCCGCGCGCGCATTGTGTCGATTTTGGGGGAGGCACTGCGTCCGGCCCCGATCCTGGCAGAGACTTGGCACGAAGCTGTCGGGCTGGCGGTCAAAGGTGTACCAGTGGCGCTGGTACTACCGCTCGAAAATGGGTTTTCGAACGCCGAGATCGAGCTGGTTACCGAGCAGGACATCTTGGGGGATCGGCTGGTCCGGCGCAAGAAACGCCGCAAGGGTGCCGATGCATTCCTCGCCGAACTGTCTGCGCTTACACCCGGCGATCTCGTGGTCCATCTGGAGCACGGCATCGGCCGTTATGGCGGTTTGCAATCGATCCCGGTCGGGCAAAGCCCACACGACTGCGTGATGCTGTCTTATGCCGGCGGCGATAAGCTTTATGTCCCGGTCGAAAACCTCGATGCGCTCAGTCGCTATGGCAGCGACAACGAGTTCACCGCGCTTGATCGGCTCGGCGGTGAAGGCTGGCAAAAGCGTAAGAGTCGACTGAAAGAGCGGATCCGCGCGATTGCGCACGAACTGCTTAAGACTGCGGCACTGCGGGCGCTGCGCACAGCGACGGTTCTCCAACCCGAACAGGCCAGTTATGACCAGTTTGTCGAAAAGTTCCCCTGGCAGGAAACCGACGACCAGGACGCCGCAATCGACGATGTTCTGGGCGATATGGCCGCTGGTCGTCCGATGGACCGGCTGGTCTGCGGCGATGTCGGCTTTGGCAAGACCGAGGTAGCACTCCGCGCGGCCTTTGTGGCCGCGATGGGCGGGCAGCAGGTCGCGGTGATCGCGCCAACGACGTTGCTTGCCCGCCAGCACTTCACCGGCTTCACTGAGCGCTTTGCCGGGTTCCCGCTCAAGGTCGGTCGGCTATCGCGGCTGGTCGGAGACAAGGAGGCGAAGGCGACCAAGGCCGGGCTAGCTGACGGCACCGTCGATGTCGTCATCGGCACGCACGCTCTGCTCGCAAAAAGCTTGAGCTTCAAACAGCTTGGGCTTGTCGTCGTTGATGAAGAACAGCGGTTCGGGGTCAATCACAAGGAAATGCTCAAGACGCTGCGCACCAATGTCCACATGCTCACGCTGACCGCCACCCCGATCCCGCGCACGTTGCAAATGGCGATGTCGGGGCTGCGCGAGCTGTCCACGATCCAGACCCCGCCGGTTGACCGGCTGGCGGTGCGCACGTACGTGATGGAATGGGATCAGATGGTGATGCGCGAGGCACTGCTGCGCGAGCATCATCGCGGCGGGCAGAGCTTTATCGTCGTGCCACGGGTCGCCGACATGGAATCGGTCGAGCAATGGCTGCGCGATACTGTGCCCGAAGTCCGCGCGGTTACCGCGCACGGCCAGATGGCGGCGAGCGAGGTTGAAGAGCGAATGAGCGCGTTTTATGACAAACGCTACGAGGTGCTGCTTTCAACCACGATCGTCGAGAGCGGGCTGGACATACCCAGCGCCAACACGATCATCATCCACCGTGCTGACCGCTTTGGCTTAGCTCAACTGTACCAGCTGCGCGGGCGCGTCGGCCGTTCCAAGCTGCGCGCCTATGCCTATCTGACCACGCCGACGGATACACAGCTTTCTGAAGTTGCCGAGAAACGCCTCAAGGTGCTGAGCGATCTGGATAGCCTCGGCGCGGGCTTCCAGCTTGCCAGCCACGATCTCGACATTCGTGGCGCTGGCAACCTGTTGGGTGACGAGCAATCGGGGCACATCCGCGAGGTCGGGTTCGAACTCTACCAGTCAATGCTTGAAGACGCGATCTTGGCAGCGAAGGCGGGCGAGATGGGGCTGGCACGCGAGCGCAGTTCACTCAATCCGCAGATCACAATTGATGCGCCGATTATGATCCCCGAGGAATACGTGCCCGATCTGGCGGTGCGGATGGCGCTGTACCGTCGTCTCAACGATGCCGAGGATTCGGCCGAGATCGAGAGCCTGTCGGCCGAGATGATCGACCGGTTCGGCGCTTTGCCCGCGCCGACCGCCAACTTGATCAAGCTGATCGAGATCAAGCGGCTGGCGATTGCAGCGAACATTTCAAAGATCGATGTCGGCGCGAAGGGCACACTGGTTAGCTTCCACGGCAACCAGTTCGCCGATCCCGTCGGGCTGATCGCCTATGCCGAGCGGCTGGCTGGCACGATCAAGCTGCGCCCCGACAGCAAGATCGCCGTGACCCGCGCTTGGGGCACCGCCGAGGCACGCCTTAACGGGTTGTTTCAGTTAACCAAAGGGCTGAGCGCGATTGCGAAGAAGGCCAAGGGTTAGCCCCGCGCCAGTACCAAGAAATCCGCCGCACTCATCGGCTGTGCGCGCAGAAAGCCTTGATAGAATGTGCAGCCTTCACTCACCGCCAGCAGCCGCTGCGCTTCGCTTTCCACCCCCTCGGCGATAACCTTGAGATCTAGCGCGCCCGCCATCGCAACGATTGCGCGCAACACCGCCAGATCACGCGCATCGCTCACCACACCGTCGATCATCGAGCGGTCCAGCTTCAGGTATTGCAGCGGTAGCAACTTGAGGTAGCGGAAGTTGCAGAACCCGGCGCCAAAATCGTCAAGCGCGATGCGTATTCCCTGCGCCGCCAATGCCCCCAGCACA
>JAYTIS010000367.1:0-2567 GCA_043731725.1 Novosphingobium sp. | reverse complement strand
CGACCCGCGCCGGGCTGCCGCGCTTTGAACTTGATCAAACCGACAGTGTCGGGAGGCTTAAGGTCAATCCCTTGGCGGACTGGTCGAGCCAGCAGATTGCCGACTATTTCACCGCCACCGGCCTGCCCGCGCACCCGTTGGTCGAACAAGGGTACCTCTCGATCGGTTGCTCACCTTGCACCAGCAAAGTTCTGCCCGGCGAAGATGCCCGCGCGGGCCGCTGGAAGGGCTGGGACAAGTCCGAATGTGGTATCCACTCGCCAGTTCAGCTAGGTCCCGATGGCGAGCTGCCGCCGGGCTACGAGCCGTTCCTATAAACTCAAGGCTGAAACGCCACCGGGGCGCATTTTAGCGCCGATGCCGCTTATTTGATGCGATCAATCAGCTTGTTACGCGGACGACCATTGCGGTCTCGCCTTCAGGGCTGAGCGAGGTCCAGATGCCCTTTGCGTCCACCTTTTCGGTGCTGCAAAGCTCTTTGACGTCGGCTTCATCTTTAGTCTTGCAAAACAGCTCGAGAGACTTCTGTTCCCACTTACCGGTCGCGGTAACTTTGCCGTCTAAAGTTTCGATGTATGTGCCGTCGGGCTTGTCTACTTCCATGTATACTTTGCCATCGGCAGTGGTGACCTTGAACGTTCCGGACGATGGCTTGCCGTCGGCAGCGACGGTTTGCGCTGCGGCTGTGGCAATTGCGGGGGCTTGATCTGTGGCGTCAGCAGCGGGTGAAACGTCCGGCTTTGAACACGCAGCCAAGGTCGCGAATGCGGTGACGAGCACAATTTTCTTCATTCCGTTTCCCCACTCTGCATTCGAACGACGGCCGGCCTCGCCACCACGACTCGCGTTCCCGCTGAAAGGCTAAGGGCTAGCAAAGAGGCTGTCGAATCGGTCGTTATAGCCAGCCGTTATCACGGTACCACTTTGCCGTCGCTTTGAGCCCTTCGCGGGTCGGGATCTCGGGGCGCCACAGCTTCGCGGGCGGACGGTGGAATGAGCTGACGACCCAATCGGGATGGCTCATATAGCCGACCCGGTCAGGCGTTAACCGGGCCTTGGCGCCGCGCAACAGCCGGTCCACTGTTGCTGCGCGGTCGAGCGATTTACGGCTGAGATGAAGCACCCACGGCCGCCGCCCCATTGCCCAGCCGATTGCGCGCCCGAGTTCGTGATGGCTCCAGCCGTTTTTGTGGCCGTCATCGGGCTCGAACACCTGGTGCGATACACCCTCTCCGCCCGGCACGAGCGCCAGCAGCAGCCGCGCCAGATCATCGACGTGCATGATCGAGGCGCGCCCTTCGCGCGGCGGAACCGGCATCACCCCCCAGCGCGCGAGCCGGAACATTTCGAAATAATCAACATCGCGCGGGCCGTAAATCCCCGGCGGGCGCACGATCGTCCAGTCGAGCCCACTGGCGCGCACCAGCTTTTCCGCGCGCGCCTTGCTTGCGCCGTAAGCAGACAGCTCAGGCTCGCGCGCCGACAGCGACGAAACATGCACCATCCGCTGCACCCCGGCGGCCAGCGCGGCCTCGATCACAGCCAGCGTGCCGATAACATTGCCCACCTCAAATCCGGCCGGATCGGGCGCGTTGACCACGCCTGCGATATGCATCACCGCCTCGGCGCCAGCGAGCAAGGCGGCCAGCGCTGCGCGGTTTTGCAGATCACCGACGATCCACTCGACGCCCTTGCGCGGCACTTGCGGACGCCGGGCCAGCGCGCGCACGACGAGCCCGTCCGCCGCGGCGCGGTCAAGCAGCGCTTGTCCGACAAACCCGGTCGCGCCGGTCACCGCTAGCACTACAGCAGCACCATCTGATCGCGGTGCACCACCGCCGAACGCGGCGCATAACCGAGCAGTGCGGCTTGTTCGCTGTTCTTGCGCCCGACTAGCTTGCGGCAATCGTCAGCGTCGTATTCGGCCAGACCGTGCGCGAGTAACGCGCCGTCCGCGCCGCGCACCGCCACCGCATCGCCGCGCTTGAATTCGCCGTCGACCGCAGTGATCCCAGCAGCGAGCAGGCTGCCACCTTTGGCCAGCGCCTGACCCGCCCCCATATCAACCACCAGCGCGCCTTTGAGCCGCAGCCGTCCGCCCAGCCACGCCTTGCGTGCGGCTTGCTTGCGCAGCGGCAGGAACAGCGTGCCGACTTCATCGGTGCAGACGCGCGCCAGCGGCGCGTCGACCAGTCCCGAGGCGATGGCGAGTGCGATCCCCGCCCGCTCAGCAATCTCAGCGGCCTGTAACTTGCTGGTCATGCCGCCCGAACCCATGCCCGAAGCACTACCGCCACGGGCCATCGCGTGAATTTCTGGGGTGACCCCGCGCACCTCGGTCAGTCGGATGGCGCCTGCAATCGCAGGATTGCGGTCAAACAGACCATCGACGTCGGACAGCAGCAACACTGCGCTGGCCCCGGCGGCCTGCGCCACCCGCGCGGCAAGCCGATCGTTATCGCCAAAGCGGATTTCCTGCGTCGCGACGCTGTCGTTTTCATTGATCACCGGCACCGCCCCCATGTCGAGCAGCCGGGTGAGCGTGGCGGTGGCGTTGAGGTAGCGGC
>JAYTIS010000366.1:0-1537 GCA_043731725.1 Novosphingobium sp. | reverse complement strand
GGCGGCCATTCGATCGGCGGCAGCCTGGCGGTGCTGCGCCAGATGTACGCGTTGGGCGCGCGCTATATGACATTAACCCACTTCAAGAACACCGCCTGGGCCGACAGTGCCACAGATGCGCCCGAGCACAATGGCCTGACCGATTACGGCAAACAGGTGGTCCGCGAAATGCAGCGGCTGGGCATGCTGGTCGATCTGGCGCACGTCTCGGAGAAGACGATGCTCGATACGCTGGGCGTGGCCGGGGCGCCGGTCATCGTCAGCCATTCCAACGCCTATGCGCTCAATCCGCATCCGCGCAATGTGACCGACGCGGCGCTCGATGCGATCAAAGCCAATGGCGGGATCGTCATGGTCAACTTTTACCCGCCCTATGTGCTCGAAGCCGGTCGCCAGTGGAGCGCCGAGCGCGACGCGGCCGAAGCGCGGTTCAAGGCGCTCAATCGCGGCAGCCCGGCGGCGGCCAAGGCCGCGCTGGTTGGGTGGGACCAAACGAACCCCATGCCACGCGGATCGATCGCCAATGTGGCCGACCATATCGATTACATCGCCAAGCGGATCGGAGCCGATCATGTCGGTCTTGGCGGGGATATCGACGGGATCGAGGTGACCATCGCGGGGATGGAAGACGTTTCCAAATACCCGGCACTTTTCACCGAATTGGCTCGGCGCGGATGGAGCCAGGCCGATCTGGAGAAACTTGCGAGCCGCAACCTGCTGCGCGTGCTCAAGTCAGCAGAAGCTTATGCCTACGCGCACCGCGGCGATCCACCGATTGAGAATGCGACCTATTTCTGAGCCTGCGGCGCGGGGACCAGTTTAACCTCGAACAGCGCCGGCCATTCCTTGCCGGTAAAGTACAGCTTGCGGCTGCGCTGATCCCAGGCGATGCCATTGGCAACCTGATCCTGGCCGAACGTGCTGGCAGCCTGGTGCAGCGCGGTCAAATCGATCAGACCCACTACCTTGCCGCTAAGCGGATCGATCCGCACCGCGTAATCGGTCATCCACACGTTGGCGAGCACTTGCCCGTCGAGCCATTCGAGCTCGTTCAGCAACCGCAATGGGCGGCCCTGCACCGTAACCTTGAGCGTGCGCTTGACCGTAAAGGTGCGCGGATCGATAAACCGCAGCACGTCGGTGCCGTCGGACATCACCAGCTGTTGGCCGGTGCTGGTCAGCGACCAGCCTTCGCCCGCGTAGCGAAAACTGCCGAGCCGTTTGAAAGTCTTGCGATCCCAGCGATAGCCCACCCCGTTGCGCCAGGTCAGGCTGAGCACCTGACCCTGCCACGGCGCGATCCCTTCGCCGAACTGCGGCGCGGCAATGGCGACCGACCGGAGCACCTTGCCGCTGGCGAGATCAACCTCGCGCACCGAGGATCGTCCGAGCTCGCCGGTGCTTTCGAACAATTGTCCGCGGTCGATAAATAGCCCTTCGGTGAAGGCGCGCGGATCGTGCGGGTAGCGCTTGACTATCTGCGCCACTTCCAGCGGAATCGGCGCGGGTTTGCTGGGTTGTGCGGCCAGCGGCGCGA
>JAYTIS010000365.1:0-2220 GCA_043731725.1 Novosphingobium sp. | reverse complement strand
CCTGTGGCAGTGTAATCGAACTTGGGCTTGACCGCGACGGTACCGGTAAGATCACCCGCATTGGTCTGCGCACCCAGGCCTGCGCGATTGGGCAAGCAGCGGCCGCGATCTTTGCTGCGGCCGCACCGGGTACCGATCAGGCGAGCCTGACCGCGTCGCTAGCTGAGATTGAGCAATGGCTGGCGGGCGGTGCGCTGCCTGTCTGGGCGGGGTTCGACGCAATTGCGCCCGCACGCGATTATCCGGCGCGGCATGGGGCGATCTTGCTTGGCTGGCGCGCCGCGCTTGTCGCCTTGGCAGGTCACGGCTAGGGATGCGCCACAAACCCCGGGAGACGACCATATGACGACGCTGGCAGCGACCGCGCCAATTGAACCCAGCGCGGCCGAGATGCGGCTGGTGATCCTCGCCTCTGCGGCTGGGACGATCTTCGAATGGTTCGATTTCTTCATCTACGGCACGCTGGCGGCGTTGATTGGTAAGGCGTTTTTCCCGGCCGATAACGTCACGTTGCAATTGCTGCTGGTCTGGGCCGGTTTCGCCGTGGGCTTTGGTTTTCGCCCACTCGGCGCCGTCCTGTTCGGTTTTCTCGGCGATAAATTGGGGCGCAAATACACCTTTCTGGTCACCGTTACGCTGATGGGCATAGCCACCGCTGGTGTGGGTCTGGTGCCGAGCGCTGCGACCATCGGCATGGCCGCACCGGTGATCGTGATTTTGCTGCGGATCATGCAAGGGTTGGCGCTCGGCGGCGAATATGGCGGCGCGGCAATTTATGTCGCGGAGCATTCTCCGGCGAACCGCCGCGGCTGGTACACTAGCTTCATCCAGGCGAGCGTGGTCGGCGGGTTCGTATTGAGCGTGCTGGTGGTGCTGGCTTGCCGGACATTCATTCCCCCTGCCGAGTTCGATGCCTGGGGCTGGCGCGTACCTTTTCTGTTGTCGCTGATCCTACTCGCGGTGAGCCTGTGGATGCGCCTCAAACTTTCGGAAAGCCCGGTTTTTCAGGCGATGAAGGCCGCCGGCGAAACGTCGGGCAATCCGTTCGTCGAAAGCTTCACCTATCCAGGCAATGCCAAGCGCATCTTTGTCGCGCTGTTCGGCGTGGCGGTGGGACTGACGCTGATCTGGTACACCGCGTTCTTTTCGAGCCTGTCGTTCCTCAAAGGGGCAATGCGCCTGGAAGGTTCACGCGCAGAAATCTTGGTTGGCATTGGCGGATTGATCTCGATGAGCTTCTACCTGATCTGGGGCAAGATATCGGACCGGATTGGCCGCAAGAAGCCAATCATCTGGGCAAATCTGCTGATCCTGGTGCTGTTGTTCCCAATCTTTTGGGGCCTTGGCGCATTGGCCAATCCCGGTCTCGCTGCCGCAGCGCGGTCGGCTCCGGTGGTGGTTGCCGGGCCCGATTGCAGCTACGATCCGTTTTCAGGCAAACAGGGCACGCAATGCGGCAAACTGCTCGAAGACCTGACCGCTAGCGGGGTGCCGTACACGCTGCAGAGCGCTACTGGTCTTGCGGTCAGTGTAGGCGGTGCGCCGCTCGCCCTGGAAGGCTACCCGTGGGCCGACGGCAAGTTGCGCAAAGCGCAGCTGCAAGCGCAGCTCAGCACCGCCGGATACGATTTTACGCCAGTCAAGCCGTCGCTGGGCGCTTCGCTGCTGATCATTGTCCTGCTGTGCGCGTTGGGGATGTTATCGGCGATGAATTATGGCCCAGTGGCAGCACTGCTGACCGAGATGTTTCCCGCGCGGATCCGCTATAGCTCGATGTCGATCCCCTACCATCTCGGCGCAGGCTATTTCGGCGGGTTCCTGCCGTTGATTGCCGCTTATATTGTCGCCAAATCGGGCAATCTTTATGCCGGGCTATGGTACACTTGGATATTCACGGCCGTGGCGCTGGTCGTCGCTTGGTGGGGTCTGCCTGACGGGCCGCCGCGCGAATTCACCGACGATGCATCCTAAACAACCTGATTACCCGCTGCGCCTGACCATCGATGCGGCCGCGCTGGTCGACAATTGGCGTGCGCTGGATCGGCTGTCCGGCAGCGCGATTGCAGGAGCGGCGGTTAAAGCCGATGGCTATGGCCTGGGTGCGCGGCGCGTGGTGCCGCTGCTGTGGCAGGCAGGATGCCGGAATTTTTTTGTCGCGCATTGGGCCGAGGCGGCGGACTTACTCGATCTGGTGCCGCCTGCCAGCATCGCCGTGCTGCA
>JAYTIS010000364.1:0-4816 GCA_043731725.1 Novosphingobium sp. | reverse complement strand
AAAAACGGATTCGGCCGGATCACGCGGTTTTGATCCAGCAAAGTCAGCTTGCCCTCGGTCTCCAGCACACGCTGGATCACGAACATCACATCGGGGCGGCCCGCGTCATATTCGTCGAACACCAGCGCCACCGGGTGCTGCAACGCCCACGGCAGCAGGCCTTCGCGAAACTCCGTGATCTGCAGCCCATCGCGCAGGACGATCGCATCGCGTCCGATCAGGTCGATCCGGCTGATATGCGCGTCGAGGTTGATCCGGATGGTCGGCCAGTTGAGCCGCGCGGCAACCTGTTCGATGTGGGTCGATTTGCCGGTGCCGTGATAGCCTTGCACCATCACCCGACGATTGTGGGCAAATCCCGCCAGAATCGCTAGCGTGGTGTCGGGATCGAACACATAGCTGCCATCGGTATCGGGCACCCGCTCATCGGCTTCGGAAAAGGCGGGAACCATCATGTCGACGTCGATCCCGAACAGTTCGCGGACCGACACCTGACGGTCAGGCGCGGGCAGGATCGTGTCGGAGGCGATGCCCGGCTGGGCGTTGGGAATGTCACTCATGGCGATGCACCGCCTATACGCGCGCGCCGCCTCCTGCAATACGGTTTGCGTTGCAAATCGCGACTCACCTGGAGAACACGCATGAAGGTCTTTGGCTTCCCGCTTTCACCATTTGTCCGCAAGGTCCACCTGGTCGCTACGGAAAAGGGCGTCGAGGTTGAAACTGTGTTGGGCAATCCGGCCAATCCAGCGCCTGAATTTTTGGCCGCGAGCCCGTTCCGTAAAATCCCGGCGTTGCAGGACGGCGATTTTACACTGGCCGATTCAACCGCGATAGTAACCTACCTGGATGCGCTGCACCCCGATCCGCCGATGCTGCCCGGTGACGCCCGGAGCAAAGCCATGGCGATCTGGTTTGAGGAATTCGCTGATACGATCATGACCCCGGCCGGCGGCAAGATCGTGTTCAACCGGTTTGTTGGACCCAAATTCCTCGGCCTGCCCGGAGACGAAGATGCCGCCAAGCAAGGCGAAGCCGAGCTCGTTCCGGTGCTCGCTTATTTCGAAGGAGTTGCTCCTGAAACGAACTGGCTGACCGGAAGCGCGCTGAGCATTGGCGATATTGCCGTCGCTTCGGTATTTCGCACGCTGAGCTACGTCGGGTTTGAGCCCGACGCGGCCCAGCATCCCCGAACCGCCGCGTGGTATGAGCGGGTCTGCGCGCGACCGGCTTGGCAAGAGGTAGCAGCGCGCGAAGCCGCAATCATGACCAGGGTGGCCGGCTAGGCATCAACCCACGTTGAATTCTGCCCCGTCGCTTTGGCGGCATGTGAAGTCGCGCCCTTCGGCGGCGGCTATGGGCGCGATCCATAGGCTTGTCTGAAATTTTCAGGGTAGTTCAAATCGCTCCTTGCTTCCATACCAACCGGTTGGTATGGAAGCTGCATGATCCCCAACCAACCTTTCCGCCCCACCCCCGCCTCGGCCCGCGAAAAGCTGCTCGAGGCCGGAGTTTTGCTCGTTCGCAGTCGCGGCTTTGCCGGCACCTCGGTCGATCAGCTGTGCGGTGAAGCCGGGGTGACCAAGGGCGCGTTTTTCCACCACTTTGCCTCGAAAGAGGCGCTCGGTGTGGCGCTGGCGGAGTACTGGTCAAGTAGTACTTCGGGCTTTTTTGCCGCAGCGCCGTTTCATCTCCATCCCCACGAGGTGGACCGCGTGCTCGGCTATGTCGATTTGCGGATTGCACTGCTAACCGGCCCTGTGGAGAGCTTCAGCTGTGTCGCCGGGACGATGGTGCAGGAAGTGTTTCAGACCAGCGAACCGATCCGCGCAGCTTGCGAGGCGAGCATCATTGGCAATGCCCAGGCGCTGGAAGCGGACCTTGCCGAAGCTCTCGCGCAATGCGGCGAGCGTGGTGTGACTGCGGAATCGCTGGCACGGCACGTCCAGACGGTTCTGCAAGGCGCATTCGTGATCGCCAAGGCCTGCGGCGGCGATCACGCTGCCCAAACCGCGCGCGAAGAACTGCAACATTTGCGGCGCTATTTGGAGCTGCTGCTTACCAAAGGATCGTCCAATGCCAGTTGATCCCTTAGCACCGATCGAAGTGACGGCATTTGCCTGGGTCCCGGATTTTGCGCGCGGGCAGGTTCGCGACCTCAGAGTGCGGTGGGCGCTTGAAGAAGTGGGCGCGAGCTACCGCACCCGCCTGTTGGGGAGCGAGCGACCCGCTGACTACTACCGCGAGCAGCCGTGGGGCCAGGTTCCGGTTTACACCGAAGGTAAGTTGCAGCTGTTCGAATGCGGGGCAATCGTGTTGCACATTGCCGAACAGCACGAAGGTCTGCTTCCGCGCGATCCCCTCGGACGCGGCCGGGCGATCTGCTGGCTGTTCGCCGCGCTCAACAGTGTGGATCCGCAACTAGGTGCTTTGACCAGCGCCGAGCTGTTCAACGCCGATAAGGACTGGTCGGCCGGCGCCGCGGTGACCTTCCGGGAGAATTTAGCGGGCCGCCTCGCACGCTTGTCAGACTGGCTGGGGACCAGCGAATGGTTGGAGCAATCATTTACTGTCGGCGATTTGATGATGATCGCGACTTTGCGCGGGATCGATTCCGCGCTGCTCAAAGCCCAACCCAATCTGGCCAGTTACGTTGCGCGGGGCGAGGGTCGCCCGGCGTTCCGACGCGCTTTGGCAGCGCAGCTGGCCGATTTTGTTGCGGAACCAGTTTAGTGAGGACCTACCATGACCATAAAGATTTTCGTAAACCTGCCGGTGGCCGATCTCGACCGAGCCAAGGCATTCTATAGTGCGCTGGGCTTCGCCAACGAGCCGAAGTTCAGCGACGCGACCGCCACCTGCATGGTCGTAGCCGAAACGATCTTCGTGATGCTGCTGACACATGCCAAGTGGAAGACATTCACCACCCGTCCGATCGCAGACAGTGGATCGAGCGAGGTTTCGCTGGCGCTGACGTGCGAAGACCGCGCAGCGGTCAACGCGATGGTCGAAGCGGGCGCCGCCAAGGGCGGAACAGCAGATGTGAATCCGCCCGAGGACCATGGCTTCATGTATCAACGCACAATTGCGGATCCCGATGGCCATATTTGGGAGCCGTTTTGGATGGAAGCGGCAATGGCTGAAGCCGGTCCACATAGCGGTGCCGAAGCGTGAGCGAGACGGCACTGCAGCGAACCGGGATCGGCCTGACCGTTCTCGTCGCGCTGTTCCTGGCGATGGATGCCAGCGGAAAGCTGTTTGCTCCGGCTCTGATGATCGCCAACAGCCCGCCGCTCGGCCTGCCTTCAGTTATCGGGTTCCACCGTGCGCTCGGTTTAATTCTAGCCGCATCGCCCGCGCTCTACTTGATCCCGCGCACCGCGCTGCTGGGCGCCATATTGCTCACTGGCTATCTGGGTGGGGCGGTCGCGACCCATGCACGGGTGGGCTCGCCGCTAATTACACACACGCTGTTCGGGGTCTATCTAGGAATCATCCTGTGGGCCGCACTGTGGTGCCGCCTCCCCGCCCTGCGGGCGCTGCTCCCTATACGTACAGGAGGATAAAATGACCTATATCGACGGTTTCGTGATTGCCTGCCCCAAGGCCAAGCAGCGAGAATTTGTGAAACACGCCTCAACTACCGACGCGATGTTTCTTGAAATGGGTGCACTGCGGGTGGTCGAATGCTGGGCCGATGACGTACCCACTGGCACGCTCACCGATTTTCGCATGGCGGTGAAGGCGACCGAAGATGAAGACGTGGCGTTCAGCTGGATCGAGTGGCCTGACAAGGCCACCCGCGATGCTGCCATGGCCAGGTTGAGAGACCCGGAAAACTCCGATCCCCGCATGGATCAGTCTAATAATCCGATGCCGTTCGACGGCAAGCGGATGATTTATGGCGGGTTTGTGCCGGTCGTAGATATTGCAAATTGAGGAGACTCTTGGTGGGTAGATTGCAGGGCAGTTGGGTGTGGTACGAACTGATCACCCCGAATCCAGAAGGCGCGAAAGCGTTCTATGAAGCGGTTGTAGGCTGGTCGATGACCACCGGGCACGGCGACAATACCAACTACGGATTTATCTCAAACAGCGACGGCGGGATGACCGGCGGTATGTTGCGGCTGAGTGCTGAAATGCCCGACAACGGCGCGCGGCCGGGCTGGCTGGGCTATATCGGGGTCGACGATGTTGACGCCAGCGCGGCCGCGGTCACGGCGGCGGGCGGCAAGGTCCTGATGGTCCCTTTCGATGTTCCTATGGCTGGGCGGGTAGCGATGGTAGCCGATTGCTGCGGCGCGCCGTTTTACGTGATGGCCCCCAACCCGCCGCCGGGCGGCGGTGAAAGCACGGCCTTTACCCGCTTCGATCGATTGGGACGGTGCAGCTGGAACGAACTGATGGCTACAAACGGGGAAACTGCGGTGGCCTTTTACACCGCACTGTTCGGATGGTCGCTGCCCGAGCCGATGGATATGGGGCCGATGGGCAAGTATCACTTCATCGAGCACGACGCGGTGCCAATCGGTGCGATCATGACCAAGATGCCTAGTGACCCGGTACCGCATTGGAATCATTACTTCCGTGTGGCCAGCATCGAAATCGCACAGGCGGCGGTGAAGTCAAATGGCGGACAAGTGATCAATGGCCCAATGCAGGTCCCCGGCGATGAGTGGATTATTCAGGGAATTGACCCGCAAGGCACGACGTTCGCGCTGGTGGGCGGCGCATGAACCTGGCCGAGCCGACTCATCTGCTGCGCTGCGCTTGCGGCACGGTTGAATGCGTCGGCCGCGGCAAGCCGATCGGCACA
>JAYTIS010000363.1:0-11454 GCA_043731725.1 Novosphingobium sp. | reverse complement strand
GCGCAATTCGGCCAACATCTGGCGCGGGTGCCGTTGATGTCCGATCCCGGCGAGCAGTGGAGCTATTCGGCGGCGGTCGATGTTCAGGCCCTGTTGATTGAGCGGCTCTCGGGCCAAAGCTTTGCCGACTATGTGCGCGATCATGTGTTTGCGCCGCTGGCCATGCACGAGACCGGCTGGGCGATGGCCGCGCCGCTGCGCGCGCGGCTGGCGATGGTCTATGAGGTAAAGGATGGAAAGCTGGTCCCCATGCCCGAAGAGCAGCTGGTCGAGGCCAATTTTCGCGGCAAGCCGATGACTATGGGCGGGTCGGGCTTGGTCACGACGGTGGATGACTATTTGCGGTTCGCGCGGATGTTGCTGGCCAAGGGCAGTCTGGATGGGGTGCGGATTATCAAGCCGTCCACCATCGCGCTGATGGCCACCGATCAATTGGATCCGGCGATCGTCCAGCGCGCCTGGCTGCCAGGCAAGGGCTCGCTCGGCTTCGGGTTCGATTTTGCGGTGCGCCATCAGCAAGCGATGACGCCGGACGAAAATCGCGGCAGCGTGGGGGAATTCTTTTGGGATGGCGCGCCGTCGATGCTGTTCTGGATCGACCCCGCCAATGATCTGGCGGTCATTTTTGCGACGCAGAAAATGCCGTTCGACGGCACGCTGCACCGCGATATTCGCGCTGCCGTCTATGGCCCGGGCTATCGCGGCCCGGTGGGTGACTAGGTCTTGGGTGGATTCAGCTCTGGCTTTGCGATGCCGCTGAGTTTCTCGGGTTCACCAGGATCACCACTTCGTCGTAAACCGACAGCAGGTGGTTATCGTACCACTGATCGAGCACGCATTTAACGCGGCCGAAAAACACCGGGACTTCTTCCAGGATATAGTGGCCTTGGTACGCCGCGCCGGCCGCTTCGGGGTAAGTCGGCGGCCGTTCGATATCGAGCGCCTGCCCTTTGAGGTATGAGGCGATTTCGTCGATGTGCTGACGCATGGCCATCCGCCGCGAATCGCCGCTGCCGCCGCCGCTCCGCGCCAGGCCGAGTTCTTCCTTGGCCTTGTCGAGCAGCCCGGTGAGATAGACGAACACGCGGTCCATATTCTCACGCTTGAGCGCGATCATGGTGTCGACATAGTCTTTCTGGACGCGCAGCGCGGCGGTTTCGGGATGTTCCGAACCCCAGAAGCCCTGTTGCCAATCTTTTGGGTTTTGCTGGATCATGCCCAGCGTTCTAACCCCAGATGGTTACTGCCCAGTTAAGTAGCGGCGGTGCGTCTGGGACGGGTTTCGCTTGTCGCCAATTTCTGCTGCGCTACCATGGCGCACTAGCTAGGGGGAGTTGCTGCGATGGGTCCGTTACTGATTATGATCCTGGTGGGGGCCGCGGTATTCCTGCTGATGGGCGTGCGGGTGGTGCGCCAGGGCTATGTCTATACGATTGAGCGGCTGGGCAAATATTCACTGCCGGCCAATCCGGGGCTGCACCTGATCATCCCGTTCATCGACCGGGTCGGCAACAAGATCAATATGATGGAGCAGGTGCTCGACATTCCGGGGCAGGAGATCATTACCAAAGACAACGCCATGGTCGGGGTCGATGCGGTGGTGTTCTTCCAGGTGCTTGATGCGGGCAAGGCGGCTTATGAGGTGTCCAACCTCTACCTTGCGATCATGCAGCTGACGACGACCAATCTGCGCACCGTGATGGGCTCGATGGACCTCGACGAAACATTGTCAAAGCGCGACGAGATCAATGCCCGGCTGCTGACCGTGGTCGATCATGCGACCGAGCCGTGGGGGGTGAAGATTACCCGGGTCGAGCTCAAGGACATCCGCCCGCCGGCCGATATCGTCAACGCCATGGGCCGCCAGATGAAGGCCGAACGCGAAAAGCGCGCCAACATTCTCGATGCCGAAGGTCTGCGCGCGGCTGAAATCCTGCGCGCCGAAGGCGAAAAGCAGGCGCAGATCCTCTCGGCCGAGGGCCGCAAGGAAGCCGCCTTCCGCAATGCCGAAGCGCGCGAACGTTCGGCCCAGGCCGAAGCGCAGGCGACCAAGGTGGTGTCCGAAGCGATCGCAACGTCGGGCACCCAGGCGCTCAACTATTTCATCGCGCAGAAATATACCGAAGCAATCGCGGGCTTTGCCACCTCGCCCAATGCCAAGACCATCCTGTTCCCGGTTGAGGCGACCCAGCTGATCGGTTCGATTGGCGGGATCGGCGAGCTGGTCAAAGACGCACTCGGTAGTGGCGGGGCCAGTGGCGGGGGCAGTGGCGGCGGTGCCAAGAAATGAGCTGGCATGATACGGTCGAACCGCACTGGTTGTGGCTCACCCTGGGGTTGATCCTGGCGGTGGGCGAAATGACCATTCCCGGCGTGTTCCTGATCTGGATGGCCGGGGCAGCACTGGTTACCGGGCTGGTCACTTGGTTCTTGCCAATCGGCTTTCCGCTGCAAGTGCTGCTGTTCGCGGTGCTGTCGGTGCTTTCGGTGTTCCTCGGGCGTAACTATCTGCGCCGCCATCCGATCATCTCTGCCGATCCGATGATGAACGATCGCGGCGCGCGCGCCATCGGCGAGACCGTGGTGGTCACGCAAGTGATCGAAGGCGGGCAAGGCCGGGTCAAACTGGGCGACAGCGAATGGATCGCGCGCGGCCCCGATGCTGAGCCCGGAGCGCGGATGCGGGTTGCAGCGCACGACGGCGCGGTGCTGGTGGTTGAACACCTGCACTAGGCGCGCCGGACTACGTGCGCCGATTGGCCGAGTTGCCCGCCCGGCGCGGCGGGTCCACGCAATCTTCTCATTTCCCCATTAACCCTGCGCCGCATTTGCCTTATGGCAGGTTTGCCGCGCGCGCCTTGCCCGGTGAGAGGATCGATCGAGCCCAATGGCCAGAACTGATATTCGGCGCGCTGCACCATCGGGCGGCGGCAGATCGAGCAAGCCTGTTAAACCGGCATCGACCGGGTGGCGGCTGTACTTGCGCCGACTGTTCGTGTGGGGCGGTTGGCTGGCGCTGCTGGGCTTGGTTTCGCTAATGGTCGCGGTTGGGCTGGCAGCACGCACGCTGCCCGATTTCGAACAGCTCAAGGCCAGCCAGAATGAGCAAATGATCGTGGTCCGCGCGCGCGACGGGACTGAACTGGTCACAATTGGGCCGAGCTATGGCAAGTGGCTGCCCGCGCCCGAAATCCCACAGGTGATGAAAGACGCAATCCTTTCCACCGAAGACAAGCGCTATTATTCGCATATCGGGGTTGATCCGATCGGGCTGATGCGTTCGGTCTACATCCGCTACAGGGACGGGGCGTGGCGGCAGGGCGGTTCAACCATCACCCAGCAACTGGCGCGGACGGTGTTTCTCAACAACACCAAGACCTTTGGGCGCAAAATCCGCGAAGGCGTGCTGGCTTTGGCGCTGGAGTGGAAATTCTCCAAATCGCAGATCCTTGAGCTCTATTTGAACAAGGTTTATTTCGGCGGCGGCGCATACGGCGTGGATTCGGCATCGCGCAAATTCTTCGGTCACACCGGCGCGCAACTCTCGTTGCCCGAGGCGGCGATTATCGCCGGGCTGGTCAAGGCGCCCTCACACTATGCCCCGACAGCCGACGCTGAGGCGGCCGTCGGACGCGGGCGGGTGGTGCTGGGACTGATGGTGGATAACCAAAAGGTTTCCAGCGGTGCGGCGCAGTCAGCCGACTTTAAGGCGATCACGTTTGCGCAGGAAGGCGGGCAGAACTCGGTGCGCTATTTCACCGACTGGGCCTTGCCGCAGCTTGACTTGCTATTGCCCGAAAATACCGAACCGATTGAGGTCTGGACCACGCTCGACTCCAAGCTTCAGGGCACGGCGACCGCTTCGATCCAGCAAAATGTGCCGGGCGGCGCCCAAGGCGCGCTGGTCAGCATGGACCGTGACGGCGCAGTGTTGGCGCTGGTCGGGGGGACCGATTATGTTACTTCGAACTATAACCGCGCAACCAATGCAGTGCGTCAGCCGGGCTCGGCGTGGAAGCTGTTCGTTTATCTCTCCGCGCTTGAATCGGGTTACACGCCGACCTCCGAAGTGGTCGACGAGCCGGTCACCATTCAGGGCTGGAGCCCGCGCAATTCGGGCGGAACTTACGCTGGAAAGATCGACGTCCGCACCGCTTTTGCCTATTCTAAGAACACCGTAGCGGCGCAACTGGGCAACGAAGTGGGCTTTTCCAGCGTGGCCGGAATGGCGCGGCGGTTTGGCATTACCACCCCGATCGCAACCGTCCCCGCGATGGTACTGGGCACCAACGAAGTCCGCCTGATCGACATGACCCGGGCTTTTGCGGCGGTATCGGCCCGCGGCCAGTCGATCGAACCATATGGCATCGTCAAGGTTTCGACCACTGCCGGACGGGTGCTGTACCAGCATGAAAAGAAACAGAGCGCATCGCTGGTGCCCGATAACGTTATTTCCGGGATCACCGATTTGCTGCAGACTGCGGTCAGCATTGGCACCGGGCGCGCGGCGCAGATTGGGCGTCCGGTGGCGGGCAAGACCGGTACCACCAGCTCGAACAAGGATGGCTGGTTCCTGGGCTTCTCCAGCGGAGTGACCACCGGAGTGTGGATGGGCCGCGACGATGACAAGCCGGTACCCGGGCTGCAGGGCGGTACTGCCCCGGCCCGCGCCTTTGCAGCCTTTATGAAGATTGCCGTGGCCAATCGGCCGATCGAACCGTTCCAGACCCAGGTCCAACTGCCCAGCTGGCAGCTTGAGCCCGACGACGAAGCGAACTTCAGCGGCCGCCCCGAAGACTATTACTATGTCGACGAACAGGGCAATCTGATCGATCCGGTGAAACAACCGCCGGGCGACAAACCGAGGATGCCGCCGCACGAGGTGCCTGTGCCGGGCGGAAATACGGGCGGGCTGGTTCCGGCCTCACCCCCTCCGGCTGCCAATGACGATTTCCTCAACGAGGCGACTGGCGGCAGCAGGCCGAGCGGGAACCCGCAGGCGCCCCGGCCGTAAAACCCGGAGCGCCTGCAAGCCGCAGAGTTAACTGAACGCGGTCAGCGCAGTCGCAGCGCGATAAACACCGTGCCGGGCTGACCTGGGCGCAACACTTCGAGCGTTATACTGGGGCGTCCGGCGGCTTTGGCGGCTTTGATTGCGGCTTCGAACTGAGCGACCCCGCTGATCGGGGCAAAGTTGACCGCGATCACGATATCGGCTTGCTGCAGTCCGCGGTTGGCCGCGTCCGACGCGGTGTCGACCGAGGCGACCACCACCCCCTTGGTGTCGCCCGGAACTTGTAGCCGCTGCGCCAGCGCCGGAGTCATCCCCAGAATCTGCAAGCCAAGCGCATCGCCGGCGAGCCCTTCACCCTGCTTTTCGGGCGCGGCAAAGGGATTAGCCGGGGTTTGCGGTGCGCCAAAGTTCTTGGCCATCTCCTGCTGGCTCGGTCGCTTGGCGACTACTGCGGTTACGGTCTGGGCGCGGCCCTGACGCAGCAGCTCGATCGGGATTCGGGTGCCAGGCGTCAGATCCGCGACGATGGCTGAAAGCGTGCGATCAGGCGTGACTTCCATCCCGTTGACCTTGAGCACGATATCGCCCGGCTTAATTCCGGCCTGTGCCGCAGCCAATCCTGGCGGCACGGCCCGAACCAGCTCGCCGCGGTTGTGCGGCAGGCCCAGCGAATCCGCGATTTCGTCGGTGATCGGCTGGATCGACACGCCCAGGAACCCGCGCTCAATCGCCTTGCCAGCGATCAGTTTATCGACAATCGGCTTGGCGGTATCAGCGGGAATGGCAAAGCCGATCCCGATATTGCCGCCGCTGGGGGCGACAATCCAGTTGTTGATGCCCAGCACATTGCCGCGCATATCGAACATCGGACCGCCCGAATTGCCGCTGTTGATCGAAGCGTCGGACTGAATGTAGTGATCGTAGGCGCCGGTCCCGGTGTTGCGATTGACCGAGCTGACGATCCCCGAAGTGACCGTCCCGCCAAGCCCAAACGGGTTGCCGATCGCGATCACCCAGTCGCCCGCGCGGGCTTTGCTCGATTGGCCGAACTGCACGAATGGCAGCACGCTTTTGGCATCGATCTTGAGCACCGCAATGTCGGATTCTTGATCGCGCCCGACAATCCGCGCGTTGTATTCGGTACCGTCGGCCAACGTGACCATCACCGCATCGGCCGCGCCCTTCTGGTCCAGGCTGATCACATGATTGTTGGTGACGACATAGCCATCGGCCGAGACGATAAAGCCCGAACCTTGCGCTTCGGCCACCCGTTGTGAACCGCCGCCGCCAGTGATTCCGCTAAACGGAGTGCCTGCCAGTGGATTATCGACTTCGACCTTTTGCCGCACGGTGATGTTGACTACCGCTGGCTGAAGCAGTGCTGTCAAATCAGCAAAGCTGGCCGGCGCGCCTGCGCGCGGGACCACGTCCTGCATCCGGCTCTGGTCGTTCTGTGCCACTTGCGCGCCAGCTGGCAGCCCGGTGGTCAGCGAAAGCGCCGCGCCGCCAAGCAGCAGCGCCGATGTAACTCCATATGCGTATCGCACCAGTTTGATCCTCGCTATTAGTTTAGATGTCTGCGCCCGGCTGTTGGTCTCACGCTGCGCGGCCTGAACCGCAATTGAATGAGCCGCAGCGGCCGGGCTACTTTCCGTTAAAGTGCTTTAGATAATCGCTGTCGGGCGGGATTACGATAGTGGTTGCACCCTTGCGGGCCGGATCGCCAAAATTGGTCCCGTAACTGCGCAGCGCGCGGAAGTAGTCGTAGAACTCAGGATCCTGCCCGGCGCTGCGTTGCATGATCTCGGCCGCCTTGGCATCGGCTTCGGCGACGGTCTGGCGGGCTTCGAGCACACTGGTATCGGCAATTTCCCAAGCCTGCCGGTTATGGCGTTCCTGCATCCGGTCGAACGCCAGTTTCTGGCCACCTTCGGGCAAGACTACCCGGCCGATCCGCACGTCGATCACCTGCACCCCGGAGGTCCGCAGCTTGGCATCAAGCGCCGAGAGGATCTGCCGCCCCGCGCCGCCGCTGCCCGGGGTGCCAATCAACCCCGCCGGGCGCTGCGAAAGTTCTTCTGCCAGCAGCGAGGGCAAGATCGTGCGGATCTGATCGCCGACCTTTGTGCCATTACCCAATGAGCTGACCAAGCGGACCGGATCGATAATCCGATAGGTCACATCGGTATCGACCAGCAGCACTTGCCCGTCACCGGTGTGGACTTTCTGATCGCCCAGCGAATAGCCCTGCAGGCCCCGTTCAAGCCAGATCACTCGGTCGACAAACGGCAGCTTGAACACTGCGCCCGCGCCGCTTGCTTCGCCTGCGCCGAAGGGCTGGAACCGATTGACCACACTCAGCGGCGCACCGAAGCGGGTGATTACCGCCTGCTGCCCTTCGTCCACAATCACCACGCTGGACGCCGCCAGCAGGACCAGCCCCGCCAGCACGAACAGCCCGGCCCGGGCCCGGCGCAGTCGGAGTGACATGGTCATTGCGCCCCCTGCGGCTGAGGTGCAGGCGGCTTTCCGCCAGGCCCCGGCGGGGCAGTGGCGGGCATACCCGATCCGCCGACCACCACCGGGTTGTTGCGCAGCACGCGCTCCATCATCTCGTAGTACATCTTGCGGCGAGTCACCGCGGGCGCGATCTTGTACGTGGCATAGGCCTGCTCGAAATCGGCGGCCTCGCTATTGGCATCCTTGATCACCTGATCGCGCCACAGCGATGCGCGTTCGCGGTTTTTGCCGGCTTCTTCCTTGGCGGTGCCGATTTTCTGGAACGTCTCGGTCAAGCGGCCCGGAGGTCCCGCGCGCAAGACCTCAATGGCTGAGAGCGTTACCCCTGCGTGCCAGGCATCAAGCACGCGCTGCATCCGGCCGAGAACACGCTGCTGCAAGTCCGCTTGGCGCTTGCCGGTCCACAGCGCGTCGAACGGCAGTTCGGCCACGCCAGCACGCATTTCAGCGTCGGCCAGGCGGCGGATGGCAGCCTCCCCATCGGGCAGATTGAACGTGAACTGCTTGAGGTCGCTGATCCGCCAGCGCACCTGGAACGACAGGTCGATCAGCTCGCCGTCGCTGGTCGGCATAAGTGTTTCGGCTTCCTTTTCAGGCAGCAGGGTGGTTGCTTCGAGCCCGGTTTGCTGGCGCAGCACCGATTGCAGCGGCCATGGCAGGGTGACATGCAGCCCCGGTCCGATGGTATCAGTGTAGCGGCCCATAGTGGTGACCAAGGCGCGCTCGTCCTGGGCCAGGACATGCACCGAGGTGGATACCAGCCACGCCGCCAGCGTGCCTGCAATCAGCCAGGGCAGCCAGCGTAAACCGGCGCTGCTGCCCTCGGGCAAAATCCCGCCGCCGGGTGATCCGCCGCCCCGGCGATTGCGAAAGATGTCTTCGATGCTGGCCGAACGGCGCGGCACAAGGTCGGCGTCGGGGGTGAGCCACGGGTTGCGCGGCGCGGCCTCTCCGGCAAGCGGTGGCACGGGTTCGGCGGGGGGTTCGCTGGGCCCGGCAACGCTGGCGCCGGTGCTACTGTCGCCGCCGCTGCCGCCTTCCCCCCACGGGCTGTCGTTCTTCGCCATGGCGAGCGGTACTCCGCGTCCGGTCATGTCTGAACCTCTCATCCCAGCACTATAGGTATGACACGCGCACAAAAACAGTGTCTCGCCCGGCTTTTTCCTTGCTAGGGGAACTGGCGATGACTGACTTGACTGAAACGCTGACAGCAGCCTTACCGCAATTGGCCCAAGCGCGACTGCAATCGCTGAAGCTGGTCGAGGGCCGCGCAGTGGTGGTGTTGGACGCCACAGGGCTTGACCAGGTAGAGCGCGAAGGGCTCGAAACCACGGTTAAGACGGCGCTCGCCGGGCAACCGCAAGTGAGCGAAGTGCGGGTCGCGCTGATTGCCGACAAGGTCCGCAGGCGCATCATCGCGGTTGGTTCGGGTAAGGGCGGGGTCGGCAAAAGCACTATCGCCGCCAATCTGGCGATTGCGCTGGTGCGGCTGGGGCGCAAGGTCGGGCTGGTTGATGCCGATATCTATGGCCCCTCGCAGCCGCGTCTGCTTGGGATCGAGGGGATTCGCCCACAGGCGCAGGGCCAGCAACTGCTGCCAGTGGCCAGCCCGTGGGGCCTATCGCTGCTATCGTTGGGGCAGCTGATCGAGCCGGGCAAGGCGATCGCCTGGCGCGGGCCGATGGCGGGCAATGCGCTGGGGCAATTGATCGAGGCGAAATGGGGCGATGTCGAGATCCTGGTGGTCGATCTGCCGCCCGGCACCGGTGATGTGCAGCTGACCATGCTGCAAAAGTATAAGCCCGACGGCGCGGTGATCGTTTCGACCCCGCAAGACCTGGCGCTGATCGACGCGGCGCGGGCAATCCAGTTGTTCGAGGTCGGCCATGTGCCAATTATTGGCATGGTTGAGAATATGAGTGGATATCAATGCCCGCACTGCGGCGAACTGTCCGATCCGTTCGGACAAGGCGGGGCCGAGGCGGAGGCGGCGGCACAAGGTTTGACCTTTTTGGGGCGGATCCCGCTCGAACTGGCGATCCGCGCTGCGAGCGATGCCGGGACCCCGCCCGCGGCTGGTGACGGCGCCGAGGCCGCGCCATTCGCGGCACTGGCCCAGCAAGTCGCCGCTTGGCTCGACAACCAGTGACGGGGCGCTAGGACAACCCGATGAGGTTCACGCGGCGCGGGTTCTTTTTCGGGATGGGGGCTGGTGGCGCATTGATCGCCGCCTGGGCGCTGAGCCCGCGCCGCTATGCCGCACCGCTCAAAGCGGGCCCGGGTGAATTTGCGTTTGATGCCTGGCTCAAGATCGGCCGCGACGGCGTGGTCAGCGTGGCCGTGCCTGACCTCGAAATGGGGCAGGGGATCACCACTTTGTTGCCGCAAGTGGTGGCGATGGAACTGGGGGCGGACTGGCGGCAAGTGGCGGTTGAGCCAGCACCGATCAGTGGGGCCTATGCCAACGCCGTGCTGGCGGCCGAATGGGCGCAGCTGTGGCTGCCAATGGTGAGCGGTTTGGGCGATACGCCGAACAGCCTGCTGGCGCGCCGCTTTGCCGAGCGCGAGGCCTTTACCGCCACCGCTGACGGCACGGCGCTGGCAGCACACGAAGCCGCAGCACGCGGCGCGGCGGCGGGCGCGCGGGCGATGCTGGCGCAGGCGGCAGCGGCCAAATGGGGGGTTAACTGGGAAGAGTGCGAGGCCCAGGGCGGCTTTATTCTGCATGACAAGAACCGCGCATCCTTCGGCGAATTGATTGCCGCAGCAGCCACCTACACCCCGCCGCATCCGCCGGTTTTGCGCGCGATTGCCCCGCGCGAACGCCCGGGTGAATTTCCGCCCGGCGCGCCGCTGCTGTTCCCCCGGCTCGACCTGCCGAGCAAGATCGACGGCAGTCACGCTTTTGCTGGCGACGTGCGGTTGCCCGACATGGTCTACGCTGCGATCCGCCATGGCCCGATCGGCCAAGCGAAGCTGGGGCATTTTGATCGAAACGCCGCGCAAGATGTCGCGGGCTTGATCGATGTAGTCGCGGGTCCAGATTGGCTCGCCGCTGTGGCCAGCAATTGGTGGGCGGCCGAACACGCGCTGGGGCGGATCGCGCCGCGCTTTACCGCGCGCGGCAAGCCAGACAGTGCGGGCATTACGCAGGCACTCGAAACGGCCTTGCGCAGCGGCAGCGCGGACCGGATCACCACGCTCGGCGATCCCGACGCGCTGCTGTCGGGCAAGCTCGACCTGACTGCGCATTATACCGTTGCCCCAGCGCTGCATGCCAGCGTGGAGACCGCCACCGCCACCGCGCGGGTCGAGAACGGGCGCTGCGAGGTGTGGCTGGCGAGCCAGGCGCCGCAAGCCGCGCGTCAGGCGGTGGCCCGAGCGCTCGATCTGGCGCTGGCCGATGTCACGCTGTATCCGCTGCCCGCAGGGGGCAGTTTCGATGCCCGGCTGGAGCACGATCACGCGGTCGAAGCGGCACTGATCGCGCGCGCGGTCCAGCGCCCGGTGCAGCTGGTGTGGTCGCGCTGGCAGGAGCATCTGGCCACCCGGCCGCGCGCTCCGGCGGCGGCGCAGCTGTCTGCCCGCATCGCCAGCGACGGCGCGCTCGCGGCGCTAGGGATCAAGGTCGCCATGCCGGCCACGGCGCGCGAATTTGGGGCGCGGTTGTTCGGCGAGCACAGCGCTTTCGAGGCACTTGGCTGGCAAAATAAGAGCGATGCATTAGTCAGTGCCGGGCTCACCCCGCCTTACAACATTCCCAATTTGCAGGTCGAGTTTGTGCCGACCAAGACCCAGCTTCCGACCGGGCGGCTGCGCGGCAACTCACACGGCATTGGTGCCTTTCTGGTCGAAACTTTTATCGACGAGTTGGCCCACTTGGCCCGGCGCGAGCCGCTGTCTTACCGGATGGCGCTGCT
>JAYTIS010000362.1:0-9375 GCA_043731725.1 Novosphingobium sp. | reverse complement strand
CGCAAATCCCAGCGCGTCATAGCGGCGATTGCGCAGACCTGCCCACAGTGCCCAGACCAGCGCAACCAGGCCGGCATACATGGTGAACGGATTGCCGATCAGCACCACTCCGCGCTGTGCCCCGTCGACCTGTTTGTAGAGATACCAGATCGCGCGCCAGTTCCCCATCCATTCGTACCACTGCGAACGATAAGGATGCGGGCGCACGACGCTGTCCTGCAGCCGGATCATGAATTCTTGCCAGTTCAACGGGTGCCAGGGATCGACCGGGTTTTGCACCCAGTGAAACGCCGGCCAAAAGCTCAGCCAATAAACCACCAATGGCACCGCGCCCAACCAAACGGCGGCCTCGGCCAGCGTGATCCCGGCGATCGGCCCGCCGCTGCGCGCCAACAACAAGCGGCGGCCATGCGCGCGCGCCTTGAGCACCAGAAACACTAGCCCGGGCAAGAACAGCAGCGGCGCCACGCTCCATTTGGTGCCGAGCGCGAGTCCCAGCAGCACGCCGCATAGCGCCAGCCGCCAGCGGCCTTGGTGTGGCAGCCGGCAGGCGGCCGCGAACTGCCACAGCGCCGTCACCGCCAAACACGCCATGGTCATATCAAGCATGGCGATGCGGCTGTGAATGAACCAGAAGAAGTCGGTCGCGAGCAGCAGCCCGGCGAAGATCGCCGCCAACCGCCGCCCGCTGGCAAACCACACCAACCGGGTGAAGCCGAACAGCCCGAATGCGCCCAGCAGCGCGCTCGGCAGCCGCCAATACAGCGGCTGATCCCCCAGCCAGCGGATCGCGCCCGCCAGCAGCGCTTTGCCGACCATCGGATGCTCGGCGTTGATGCGAATGCCTTCGTTGAATTTGCGTGCGGCATTCACATAGTGAATCTCGTCGAAATAAATCTCGCTCGGGATCCCCAGGCGCCACCAGCACAGCGTCAGGAACACCACTGCCAGCACGCCGCACCAGTCTGCTGGATCTTGTTCAGAAGTGAAGCGCGGGGTCATTGTGAGCGGAACTATCTGGGCACAGCGAGCGAAGCAATCAGAGTTCTTCTCCATTTTTCCGCTTGGACAAATGGGGAGGTGGCAGTCCGCAGGACTGACGAAGGGGTAACTTGCTGGCCTCGATACCCCTCCGTCAGCGCTTCGCGCTGCCACCTCCCCATTTGCACTGCGTGAAAATGGAGAGGAACTGGTGCTTGCGCAGCGCCAAACGCGCACTTACAGCCCACCCACCATGAAGCGCACCACCGGCACCGATCGCTCGATCACTCGCACTTGGCGACCCGCCACGCAGGCGGTGCGCGGCGGTACCTGGCGCAGCGAGCAGGGGGAGACCAGCGAGGCACTGTTCCTGACTTCGGGCTATGCCTACGATGATGCCGAAACCGCCGCCGCGCGGTTCCGCGGCGAAGACGCCGGGATGACCTATTCGCGGCTTCAGAACCCGACCGTCGCGATGCTGGAGGAACGCATCGCCTTAATGGACAAGGCCGAGGCATGCCGGGTCCAGGCCTCGGGCATGGCGGCGATGACCGCGGCGCTGCTGTGCCAGCTTAGTCAGGGCGATCACGTGGTGGCCGGCCGCGCGGCATTCGGTTCGTGCCGCTGGCTGGTCGATCAGTTGCTGCCGCGCTTCGGGATCGAGACGACGACCATCGACGCGCGCGACAATGCCGCGTGGGAAGCCGCGATCCAGCCCAATTCCAAGGTGTTCTTTTTTGAAACCCCGGCTAACCCGACGATGGATATTGTCGATCTGACCGCGGTCTGCGATCTCGCCAAAGCGCGCGGTATTACCACGGTGGTCGACAACGCCTTTGCCACCCCGGCCTTGCAGCGCCCGATCGAATGGGGCGCCGATGTGGTGGCCTATTCGGCCACCAAGATGATGGACGGGCAGGGCCGCGTATTGGCGGGGGCGGTCGCGGGTTCGGCCCAGTTCATCAATGACAAGCTGCTGCCGTTTCAGCGCAACACCGGGCCAAATCTGTCGCCGTTCAATGCCTGGGTGGTGTTGAAGGGGCTCGAAACACTGGACCTCAGGATCAGGCGACAAAGCGAAAATGCTCTGAAGGTCGGCAAGTTTCTTGAAAGCCGCGTGCCCAAGATCAATCATCCGGGGCTGGCGAGCTTTCCGCAGCACAATCTGGCGATGCAGCAGATGGATGCCTGCGGCGGGATCTTCAGTTTTGAGGTGGAGGGCCGCACCCAAGCCCACGCGCTACTTAACGCTTTGGAATTGATCGATATTTCGAACAACATCGGCGATTCACGCAGCTTAATGTGCCACAATGCTTCGACCACACATTATTCGGTCAGCGCCGAGGCGCGCGACGAAATGGGAGTGACTGAGGGCATGCTGCGGCTCAATGTCGGCCTTGAGGATCCACAGGACGTGATCGACGACCTCGATCAGGCCTTGGGGACGGTCGGACTTTAGCCGATCTGACGCGATGCAGCGGTGCTTGGAACCGAAACCTATGTCATATGTTATGGTTCTGGGGTCAACATATTCGCGCGGGGTTATTCGAGACAGATGGAGTCGGCCGATCTCTACGCAGCCATCGTCGAAAACTCTGACGCTGCGATCATTGCTAATGACTTAGACGGCACCGTGCTCAGCTGGAATCCGGCGGCCGAGCTGATTCTTGGGTGGACCTCCGAGGAAATGATCGGGCAGCCTCTGCGTCGAATTATACCCGCAGACCGCCAACAAGAAGCAGATCATATCTTGGCTCTGATTAAGCGGGGCGAGAGCGTGGCACGGTTCGAAACTGTGCGGCTGGGCAAGGATGGCAGCGAAGTGCCGATTGCCGTACTGGTTTCGCCGGTGCGTGACCCGTCTGGCGCGGTCATTGGGGCCAGCAATATTGCGCGCGATTTGACCGCTGAGTTGCAGGTGCGTGCCGCCCTCACCGATGTTGAGACGCGCTTCGACTTACTGGCCGCCAACATTTCGCAGCTGGCCTGGAGTGCGAATCCTGACGGTGGGATATTATGGTTCAACCGGCGCTGGTTTGAATACACCGGCCTTACGCGGGAAGAGTTGCAAGGCTACGGTTGGCAAAAAATGCTTCACCCAGATCACATCGAGCGGGTCAACGAGCGAATTGGATTTTATCTGGCGTCGGGCGAGGATTGGGAAGACACCTTTCCGATTCTCGGCAAAGATGGGCAGTACTGCTGGTTCTTGTCGCGCGCCTCAGCGCAGCGCGATGCGGCGGGTAAGATCATAAATTGGTTCGGCACCGCTACCGACATTACTGAGCAGCGCGATGCCGAACGGCGGATCGAAGTGCTGTTGCTGGAGGTCAACCACCGCTCGAAAAATTTGTTGTCGGTGGTCCAAGCCATGGCCCGCCGCACCGCGTCGACCGGCGAAGACTTCATTGCCCGGCTTGAACGCCGGATCGCTGCGCTGGCCACTAATCAGGATGTGTTGGTGGGACGCAACTGGACACCAATACCGCTGCGCGAATTGATCGAAGCGCAGCTGTTGTTCCTGGAGCAGGCTGACAGCCAAACCGAACTTTTGGGGGCGAATGTTATCGTTCAGCCGGGCACTGCCGAGGCGCTGAGCATGACCCTGCACGAGCTGGCTACCAATGCCGAGAAGTACGGGGCCTATTCGGTTCCTGCGGGTAAAGTGCGGATCAGCTGGGATATCACTGGCACCGGGGCCGAGGCGGAGTTTGTGCTGCGCTGGACCGAAAGCGGCGGACCGAAAGTAGTGCAAAACAATACACCCGGGTTTGGCTCGCGGATTATCCGCGATGTCCCAAGTGGGCGGTTACGCGGCGAAGTTGAAACCGAATACGCGCCGCAGGGTTTCCGCTTCACGCTGCGCTGCCCGGCCGCAAATGTGCTCGCCGCGCAGGAGTAATCGCGCTTAACCAGCTTTGGATTTTAGCGCTTCGAGCCGTTTGAGCGCTGGTGCCGTGATCGGAATGGTCAGCATAGTTGAACCAACCGCCGCCAGCAGCAGCGCAGTAAAGGCGCTGCTGGTGATCACCTGCTTATCGAACAGCACGTTGACAAAAATGATCATGATCAGCGCCTTGGTCTGAAGCAGCCAGCCGATCACCCAGGCTTCGCCTTTGCTCCACTTTAACAGTCGCCCGGCCATGCCCAGACCGAGCAACTTGCCTGTCACCATCGCCGTCAGCAGCAGCGCGGCGGCGCCAAAGGCGGCAAACCCGCCCATATTCCAGCTGGTGCGAAGGCCGGTCGAGAGGAAGAACACCGGCATGACCGTAAGCAAAACAGTGTCGCGGAAGGCGTCGATTTTCTCAAGCCCAAACCAGCGCGCATCAAGCGCGGCACCGGCCAAAAACGCGCCGACCATATAGTGCAGCCCCGACCAGTCGGCGAGGTAACCACAGGCCGCCAGCCAGACCAGTCCAGCATACCACCGGTCGCGCTCGGGGATTGCCGAAATCAGCTTGCGCATCGCCACCACTGCCACAGCAAACCCGACAAGAAAGCCCAATTGGCGCGTAACTCGCTCCCAATCGAGCAGGATTAGCGCCAACACTGCCCAGATGAGTACGTCGTCGAGGCTGGCATAGCGCAGGACGCGTTGGCCCAGCGGGGTGCGCAGGATTGCCAGTTTTTCCATCAGCAGCACCAGGATCGGCAAAGCGGTGACCGCGCAGGCCATGCCGATGCCCAGCACGAACTGCCACTGAGCACCTTTGGCGCCGATCCAACCGGCGGGGTCACTAATTTGCAGCAGGATCAGCGCCGCGCCTGCGCCCAGCAGCAACGGCGCGCCGAGCGCAAGGCCGGCGGTCAGCCCGGTCTCGCCGCGCCACTTCCACGCTTCTCCCAGATCGAGCTCCAACCCGGCCACGAACACGAACAGCATCACCGCCCACCACGCGATCCCGTTCAGCGCACCGATTACCGGCGGGGTGAAGATCGTGGTGTAATAGGCTGGAAACATTGCCCCCAACACGCCTGGTCCAAGCAAGATCCCGGCAACGATCTGGACCACCACCAGCGGCGCCCAATAGTCAGTCCGTCCGAGCCGCCAGACCAAATATGGCGCCGCAAAGATGATGATCAGCGCGAGCAGGAACAGCTCGGTCACGGGCGGGGTGTGAGTCATTGACGGTGGCTATCAGTGCGGTGCTGAGGTGCCAACCACACTGCAATCGTATTCCCCCGCCTCGCACCCCATTGTCGGGCGCGCTGCTAGTCGCTATTTCGCTGATCGATGAAAGAGCTTTTCCAGCATGCCGCGATCACCGAGGGCATTACCGTGCGGGTCGCGGTCAGCTTCCTGCCCGATCAATCGCAGATCGAGGCGGGCAAGTGGTTTTGGGTCTATCACATCCGGATTGAGAACGGGTCGGACGAGGCGGTCCAGCTGCTCACCCGCCATTGGCGGATTACCGATGGTCGCGGCATGGTCAATTTCATCGAGGGCGAAGGCGTGGTCGGCGAACAACCGCTGCTGCTGCCAGGGCAAAGCCACGACTATGTCTCGGGCTGCCCGCTCGGCACCCCGCACGGCAGCATGGCGGGGCATTATACGTTCCTGCGAACCGACGATTCGCTGCTCGAAGTGGCGATCCCGTTCTTCCCACTGGCCGCGCCCGCAACGGCGGGGTAAGCGCGGCGAGCAATGAAGCGCACCCATCTCCCCCTGAACGCCCTGCGCGTGTTCGACGCTGCGGCGCGGCATCTCTCTTTCACCCGTGCGGCGGATGAATTGGCGGTCACTCCGGCCGCCGTCGGCCAGCAGATCCGCGCGCTGGAGGATGTGCTGGGCGTGGTCCTGTTCCGCCGCACGCCCAAAGGGCTTGAACTGACCGACGAGGCCAGTGCCGGGCTGGAGGCGCTGCGCACCGGGTTTCTCCATTTCGAAGATGCCGTTCGCGCGATGCAGGCCGGGCAATCGAGCCATGTCTATACTATCGCCGCGCCGCGCGAATTCTTCGCCGCCTGGCTCGCGCCCCGGCTGGCCGAGTTCCGCCAGACCAACGCCGAAGTTCGGTATAATCTGGTCAGCGACGAAGACGCCGAATTTACCGAGGCCAACCTCGATCTGGCGGTGCGCTGGGCCGAAGGGCCGGGCGAGCTCGAAGGGGTCGCGCTGGGTGAAGCGGGCCGCGTGAGTGTGGGGGAAGGCTGCTGGATTGCCTGGCCAGGCGATCCTGCGCCAGAGGGGGAAGGCTGCGGCGCACCTTTGCTCAGTGTCGGCGATGCCGGGCAGGCGCTTGCCGCCGCCGCCGCCGGTATGGGCCGCGCGCGCGTGCCGGCCTTGCTCGCGCAAAGCTGGCACGACAGCGGACGGATCGAAGCCATGGGCGAGGCCGAACCGTGCCGCCAAAGCTACTGGCTGGTCGCCCCCGCACCGCAATGGCGCCAAAAGAAGGTCAAAGCGCTGGTGGCGTTTTTGACCGGTGAGCAGTGATCGGTAGCGATAGCAATGAAGCGGTCTTGCTGGTCTCTTGGCAGCCTCAGTTTAGGTTGCCGGATACTGCTTCAACATCAACTGCACCTTCGAACGCGATAAACAGCGTGCAGGGCTGGACGCTCAGACAGGTTCCGTTGTGCGGCATCCCTGCTGGGCCAAACGCATAGTTTCCGGGTCTCAGGATTACCGCTGGGGTGCCCTGATAGTGAACTCTCAACTTGCCTGAGACGAGCACCATGCGTTCGGCCGACGTGTGGCGATGCGCCGGAATCTTGTACCCACCGGGGACGCGGAGAAAAATGTCTGCGTTCGGCCGGGCAGGATTGCCATGCAGAACCGCGATCTGGCAGCCTTTGGGGAAAATCGGCGGACATGGTCCCCATTGCAGCGCCGGATCGCTCAACGCGGTGGCAATCGCCTTGTCGCCAGTTTCGGCAGAAGCGCCCGAGAGTGTTAGCGTTAATGCCATCGGAAGTGCGGAGCAAAGCCAGATCAGACGACGCATAACAAATTCCCCTTGAATTTCTACGATCGCATGGGACGAGGCTACCAAAGCGATGGTCTCCACTCAATCGAAACTTTGCCCACTAGGCCAAGTCGTATTCACTGGCATTGGTCGATCCTCAGACCTTGCCTTTTTTATCAGCTTAAGCTTGGTACCGCGCATGGAAGCCCAGCATCATCCGCTTGAACCGGCTCGCCTCGCGGCGCTTCGCGCTTATGATATTCTTGATACGCCGCGGGAATCGCATTTTGACGACATCGTGACGCTGGCCTCACGGATTTGCGGCACCCCGATGGCCGTCATCAACCTGATCGACGAAACACGGCAATGGTTCAAAGCCGAAATCGGATTTGGGGTTAGGGAGACACCGCTCGGCACCTCGATTTGCGCCCACGTTATTCTCGATGATGATTTTGTCGAAATCGCCGATACTCTGATCGATCCCCGGACCGCCGACAATCCCTTGTGCCTCGCCGACGAAGGGCTGCGTTTTTACGCGGGGGCACTGCTGAAGTCGAAGAGCGGCTATCCGATTGGCACGTTATGCGTGCTGGATCATCAGCCGCGCGTACTTGACCCGATGCAACGCGATGCCCTGCGCGTCCTTGCCGCTCAAGTTATGACTCAGCTCGATCTGCGCGCAGTGATCGCTAACGAAGCGGTGCTGCGCAGCGAGATCGATCACCGGGTCAAGAATTCGTTGCAGGTCGTCGGGGCGTTCGTCTCGCTTGAACGCGGAGCGTCGGACAACGATGCGGCGCGCGTTTCGCTCGAGCGAGTAGCGCGACAGATCAGCATCGTCGCCGCGCTCCACGAACATCTCGGCATGTCCGCCACCCTCGAGCAGATCGAGCTTGGGCCTTACCTCGACCAAGTGGTGCGCCTGATTGATTCGACGCTTTCGGCAGCAATTTCCGTGCAAGGCACATTTGACAATGTTGTCGTCAGCGCGCGGCAAGCTACGATTGTTGCAACGATCGTCAACGAGCTGGCGGCCAATGCATCGAAGCACTCATTCAAGCAGTCGTCCGGGACAATCTTCTTGCGCGGTGAACGCGTGGGTCAGTCCGGCTACTGCCTCGTGTGCAGCGACGATGCCCAACCGGGCGCGGCCGAACCAGTCGTGCCCAGCGGCAGGGTTGGCCTGGGGCTGAAAATCCTCAAGGCGTCAGTCCGGCAGCTCGGCGGCACGATGGTGGCGAAAAGGGATGATCAGGGTTATTCGACGCGGCTCGAATTTGACCTACCTGTGGCGTGACTGATTCAGGATGACCGCGTTTCAAAAGATGAGAATGCTGGCATAACCGGCGCAGAGTGAGGGGCAAGCGATGCAGCAAAGTCTGATCCAGGAATGGCGCGGCATGGCCAAGCCGCAGAAGATGGCGGTTTGGGCGGCATATCTGGGCTGGACGCTGGACGCGTTCGATTTCTTCCTGCTGCTGTTCTCGATCAAGGCGATTGCGGAAACGTTCGGGACCGACAAGACCAGCGTGATTCAAGCGGTCTTCTACACGCTGGCTGCGCGGCCGGTGGGGGCACTTGCGTTCGGCTGGCTGGCGGAGCGGATCGGGCGCCGACCGGTGCTGGTGATGGTGGTGCTGGGCTTTTCGGGGTTGTCGGCGCTGTCGGGTCTAACCCAAACGCTAACCCAGTTGCTGATTGTGCGGACAGTGTTCGGGTTCGCGATGGGCGGCGAGTGGGGCATCGGGGCGAGCCTAGCGATGGAATCCATTCCGCCGCGCTTGCGCGGTGTGGTTTCGGGGCTAATCCAATCGGGCTATCCCAGCGGCGCGCTGCTCGCCAGCCTGGCCTATTATCTGTTTTTCGACATGATCGGCTGGCGCGGGATGTTCTTCCTTGGCCTCGCCCCGGCGCTGTTCGTGTTGTTCGTGCGGCTGCATGTGGAGGAAAGCCCGCACTTTGCCGCCCGCAAAGGCCAACCGGTTGAGCATCCGCTGTTGGCGCTGCTGCGCAACTGGAAGCTGGTGCTGTATCTGGTGGTGCTAATGACGCTGTTTAACAGCTTCAGCCACGGCACGCAGGACTTGCATGCCACCTTCCTGCAGACTCAGCGCAAACTTAGCACGCACGCCGTCGGATTGATCAGCATTGTCGGTTATGTCGGAGCGATTGTCGGGGCGATGGTGATGGGGCCACTGTCGCTCAAAATCGGGCGGCGGCGGACGATTGCCTTGGCTTGCGGGATCGCACTGCTGATCCTTCCGCTATGGGCCTGGGCACCCACCCCACTGCTGCTGGGGCTCGGCGCATTTCTGATGCAAGCCGGGGTGCAAGGCGCCTGGGCGATGGTACCGGCGCATCTCAACGAGCTATCGCCCCCGGCGGTGCGGGCGTTGTTCCCGGGCTTCGTTTATCAATTCGGCAATCTGCTTTCGTCATACAATGGCGTTTGGCAGAGTCACATCGCCGAAGGCCGCGGTGGGGA
>JAYTIS010000361.1:0-2959 GCA_043731725.1 Novosphingobium sp. | reverse complement strand
TTCAGGTCCGCCCCAATCGCTCGATTGCTGCTGTTTGGACAGCTCCTTGCCGAGCAATTCACGCACCAGATCCTTGAGCCCGTGGCGATCGGTATAGGTCCGCACCAGCTTGCTGGCGATCTTGGTGCAGAATACCGGGCCAGCCTCAACCCCCAGGTAGTGCTCGATCGCGGCCAGATCGAAGCGCGCAAAGTGGTACAGCTTGACCCGCCCCGGATCGGCCAGCGCGCCTTTCAAATTGGGCGCGTCATAGGCTGAGCCCGGGCCAAATCGGACCAGATGCTCATCGCCCCCGCCGTCCGCGATCTGCACCAGGCACAGTCGGTCGCGCGGGGTAATCAGCCCCATCGTTTCGGTATCGACCGCGAGCGGCCCGGCGCCGAGCACACCGGCGGGAAGATCTTCTTCGTGGAGATAGACAGTCATATAGTTGAAGTGCTTAGGCGGAACCGGGCGGGGATGAAAGCCCGGACGTGATGGAGGCGCAAACTTGCCGAGCAGCGAAGCCGTTCCCGAAAGCTGGCGCGCTGCGCTTGAACCGGTGCTGGCCAGCGCCAAATCGCGCGCGCTGGCCCAGTTCCTGCGGGCGGAGGAAGCGGCCGGCAAAGCGATCTATCCGCCGCGCGGGCAGCGATTGGCGTCGCTTGCGCTGACCCCGCTCGACCGGGTCAAGGTGGTGATCATTGGACAGGATCCGTACCACGGCCCAGGCCAAGCCCACGGGCTGAGCTTCTCGGTCCCCGATGGAGTCAGGATCCCGCCTAGCTTGACCAACATCTTCAAGGAACAAGCCGCTGACCTCGGCCTGCCGCGCCCCGGTTCCGGCAATCTCACCCCGTGGGCGCGGCAAGGCGTGCTGCTGCTCAACGCGGTGCTGACGGTCGAGCAGGGCCAACCGGGTTCGCACCAAGGCGAGGGCTGGGAAGAGATTACCGATGCGGTTATTGCCGCGGTTGTCGCCAAGGCCGAGCCCTGCGTATTCCTGCTGTGGGGCAGCCACGCCCAGAAGAAGGCTCAATCCGTGCCGGGATTGCTGGCGAGCCACCATCTGATCGAAACCGCCCCGCACCCCAGCCCGCTTTCAGCCCACCGCGGGTTCCTCGGCTGCCGCCACTTCAGCCAGGCCAATGCATTTCTGGAAGCGCAGGGTCGAGGCAAAATTGACTGGCGGCTGTGACGCGGGACTGAACTTTGCGAAGTTTGCTAATTTAGCGCGTATCGCGCTGTAAAGTTTTTCTGCAACTTTTGACTTGGTCCCGACCGAAAAAACTGCGCCGGTCGGCGCGGTTGACGGGATGAGCGAACGACAATGCAAAGAGCGACCGGCGCGGGACCGGGCGGCGAAGATGGCAGACTTCGAGCGTGTAGGAAAATGGGGGACTGCATCCAGTAGAATTCCAGCGGGTTACGCCTGATCGCTGCCAAAATGCTTTTCCCAGTCGATCTGGCTGAGCCCAACCAGCAGCGCGATCATGGCGATTTGCAGCGCAATTCCCCACGGGCTGACCAGCGCGTGGCGAAAAGCTCCCCCGATTGTCGTGCCTTCGATGCCTTTCGCGGTCGCGCCATAAATTGCGTAGGAGACCAGCCGTCCAGCAAAGAACGCGGCGGTGAATTTGACCAGCCCCACCTCAATCAGACCCGCCGCCTCGAACAATTGCGCCGAGGGCAGCGGCGACAGCGCGAACAGGCCGAGCCCGAGCAGCGAATGGTGCTTGCGGCGATCCAGCGCTTTCCCAGCGGCTGATAGGTTCCGGACAGTCTTGGCGGGAATGTGCGCGCGCAGCGCCCGAAAGGCATGCGCCAGCGAAAACCGGCCCAGCGCCGCCGCCACCGCTCCAATTGTCACCAGTGCCGCCAGCGGCATGTGCGAACTCAGCCCATAAGCGACAATGATCGTCCACGTCGGCGGGCCAAACGCCGGCAGCAGGTTAACGCCCAGCACTATCGCAAACAGTATGAAATAGGCGGACATTGGCGGCGAAGATCCTTTCAGGTCTGAAACTTTCTATCAGTTCGGTTTCAGGCAATGCAAACCCTGAACCGGACGCCCCAACGGGTCATGCGCCCGGATCCTCGATCAGGTTGGTTGGTTTGGGCCGACTCGAGCAACCTGTGAAGGTCAGGAAAGATCCCCATCGGGCGGTCGTCGAAAGACATGGTTTAACGAAGCGCCTTGTGTTTGCAGCGGGTACAGATTCGGCTCGATCAATTCAGCCTTTGATCGCTGCATTTTCACGCCCCAGTGAAATAACCACTGCTGCCATGACGCTCGAGGTCATAGGCAAGCTGAAATTAAACAGGTTCGTTAACGCAGCGCGATAACCAATGATCGTATCAGAGCCAATGGCAACCACGGGAAAAACCAGGGCCAAGTTAGCAGCTAGGGCGCCACACTTCATGCTGTCCGTGCAGGAAGGATCGAGCACCAACATGCCAGCTGGTGCGGCCCATTCGCGGGCTGGATCGAAACATGACGAGGCCGCGAGGCTGCGCGCGTTGGCGCGGCTCGACATCCTTGACAGCGCGCCCGAGCAGCCGTTCGAAACTATCGTCGAATTGGTCCGCCAGGTTCTGCATGTGCCGATCTGCGCGATATCGCTGATTGATATTGATCGGCAGTGGTTCAAGGCCTTCCGTGGGTTGGTTGTTAACCAAAGTCCCCGCGACACGTCCTTTTGCACCCATGCGATCGATGGAAGGGCGGTCTTTACTATTCCCGATGCCACCAAAGACTGGCGTTTCGCTGATAATCCGGCGGTCATCGGCAGTCCCCACATCCGCAGCTACGCTGGGGTCCCGTTGGCCACGGCCGATGGCTACAACATCGGCTCGCTGTGCGCGATCGATGTGGTCCCGCGCACATTCTCGCCAGCTGAAATCGCGATTTTGACCAATTTCGCCAATTTGGTGATGGGCCAGATCGAACTGCGTCAAATCGCTTCAACTGATGTTTTGA
>JAYTIS010000360.1:0-7923 GCA_043731725.1 Novosphingobium sp. | reverse complement strand
TTCGCGCTGGTCGCCGCGATCCTGGCGTTGATCCTGGTCAACCGTTCGTTCAGCACCTCGGTGATGCACGCGCTGACGGGCAATAACCCGGCCTTAGACTACGTGTTCGGCGTGGTCGCCGCGATATCCGCATTTATCTTGCTGGTACCTGCTGTGCAGCGCATTTTGCACTTCGAGCATTTGCAGGCGAGCGACTTGGCCATAGCAATAGCAGTTGGTGGCGCACTATTCCTGTCGCTGGAAGTGTTGAAGCCTCTGGCCAAACGGGTGATACTGGCGTCAGCTGCTAGGCCTGAACCAGCCTCGCGGCAGCTCGCATCAGCCGCAGGCTAAGCAGGCTTAGCAGGCTAAGTAGTTTCCGAAGCTGTCGCGCGGGCTTGGCATGCTGATAATTTCCGCATGGAAAAACCCGCAAACGTCGCACCGCCGTTCTGGACATTGTCTCTCGATGGCCTGCTGGCCGAGCTTAATTGCAGCCGCGATGGTCTGACCAGCGCGCAGGCAGGTGAGCGGACGAAACAATATGGGCCAAACGCCGACGCCTCAGTCCGCGTCACAGGCGTCGCGGGAGCCGTGGTCAGCCGACTGTTCGAACCGCTTTCGCTGATCTTGCTGGGGGCCGGAATTGTTTCGGTCGCCACCGGAGACGGTGTTGGCGGATCAATCATTGTCGCTATCCTGACGATGTCGATCGGGCTCGAAGCGTTTCAGGAACATCAGGCGCTGGGGGCCGCCGCCGCGCTGCGCATGTCAGTCGCGCTGCGGGCTGAGGTCAGCCGAGATGGAGCGTTTGTGCAAATCCCGGTTGAAGGAGTTGTGCCCGGAGACATCATGCGCGTCCGCGCGGGCGACATTATCCCAGCCGATGGACTCGTGATCGCTAGCGATGCGTTCACGGCCAACGAAGCTGCGCTAACAGGCGAACCCTATCCAGTTGAAAAACGCGCCGGGATCGTGGCCGGCTTAACCGCTGACGAGGCATCCAACGCGTTGTTTCGCGGAGCGGTTGCTGGGACGGGCGAGGCAACTGCTCTAGTGATCCATACCGGGCCTGCGACCCTCTTCGGTGGTGCGGCATCGGCCCTGGCCGAAGCGGGCGAGATATCTCCGTTTCAGCGCGACCTGCACAGTTACGGCCTGCTGACCGCGCGCCTGACGATCGCGCTGGTCATAGTGGTGCTCGCCACGAGCGTCTTCTTCGGGCGGCCTGTCCTCCAGTCTTTGATGTTTGCCGTCGCGCTGGCGGTTGGTCTCACGCCCGAACTGCTGCCGATGATCACCACCGTGACCCTGTCGCGCGGTGCGCTGCGGATGGCGAAACGCAAAGTGATCGTGAAGCGCCTCGCTGCAATTCATGATCTGGGTGCAATGACTATCCTGTGCACCGACAAGACCGGCACGCTGACATCGGCTGAAATCACGCTGGCGCGTAGCCTGTCGCCAACCGGGAGTGACAACCCTCGTCCGGCCCGGCTTGCTGCCATCGCCGCAAAACTAGGCGGCGATCGCGGTGCGCTCGATGCGGCCTTGTTGGCCAGCGCGCCCGACGCCGACAATGGCTGGACCTTGCTTGGGCGGCATGCCTTCGATTTCGCACGCCGGCTCGGCTCGGTCGTCGCCAAAGGCCCGGACGGCACGGTCCTAATTGCCAAGGGCGCGCCCGAAGAAGTGATCGCTCTGTGCAAGCTGACCCCGGCCAAGCGCTGGGCTGCGCTTAAACTGGTGCATTCGCTGGCGGAAAAGGACGGCCTTCGCGCAATTGCTGTCGCCTCGCGAGCGTGGAAGAGCACCGCGCATGTTGTGACAGCGGTTGATGAAACCGGTCTCACTTTCGAAGGGCTCTGCGCCTTTGCCGACCCGCCCAAAGCAACAGCAGCTGCCGCTATCGCCCGGCTGGCTGCCGCGGGTGTCAGCCTGAAAATCTTCTCGGGGGACGATCCCGTCGTCGTCAAACGGCTCGCCGGACTGGTGGGCCTGAAGGCGGACAAGGTGCTGTCAGGTGCCGACCTCGCCCACCTCTCCGACGATGCCCTTGCAGTCCAAGTCCGCCACGTCGATGCCTATGGCCGGCTCGCGCCCGATCAGAAGTCGCGCCTTATCCGGGCACTGCAATCTCATGGCGCGGTTGTGGGCTATCTCGGTGACGGAATTAACGACGCCCCTGCGCTCAAGGCGGCGGAAATCGGGCTGTCGGTGGCGGGCGCGACTGGCGTAGCGCAGGCGGCGGCGGACATGATCCTGCTCGACAGTGATCTGGCGGTGGTTGCCGATGGCGTCGAAGAGGGCCGCCGAACCTTTGCCAACATCCTCAAATACATCCGCATGGGCGCTAGTTCGAACTTCGGGAATATGCTGTCGATGGCGATCGCGTCCTTCTTTCTGCCGTTCCTGCCGATGTTGCCGACACAAATCCTGCTCAATAATCTGCTCTATGACGTGTCCGAAATTGGCATTCCGTTCGATTCGGTTCGCGCCGAGGCGGTCGCCCGTCCGCAAGTCTGGAATCTGCGCGATTTGGTGCGGTTCGCAGGCATCATGGGGCCACTGTCATCGCTGTTCGACCTGCTGACCTTTGCCGGGCTCGTGCTGATCTTTCATGCTTCACCGCCCGAATTTCGGACCGCATGGTTCCTCGAATCGATGGCGACGCAGGTGCTGGTCATATTCATCATCCGCACCAACGGGCGGCCGTGGGCCGATCGGCCGCGTCCGATCCTTGCCGCGACGTCGCTGGGTGCACTGCTGACGGCGCTGGCATTGCCCTTTACCCCGCTCGCGCAGTGGCTGGGCTTCCAGACCCCGCCGCTAGGCATGACAGCCAGCATCATGGCGGTGACTGCCGTCTACCTCATCTGTGCCGAGCTGTTGAAGCGTGCTGCGATCAAACCGGGAGATCACCAGCGGCGGAGACGTCATTTTGCGCACTTAGCCGAATTCGGAAATGCGCAGTGAGACCCTCTAGATTGTATTTGACGTCGCTGTTCGAAGACCCGAAACTCGACTTGATCAGGGCACTGCCAAACCCGCGGCGAACCGGGGGCTTTACGGGCGGCCCCCCCGTTTCAATCCAGTCAAGCAAGAGGTAGCGGGCATCGCCAACTTGCTCGGTCTTCCAAACCAACTGCACGGATCCGCCAGTCTCGCTCAACGCACCATATTTCACTGCGTTGGTCGTCAATTCGTGCAGCACTAAAGATATCGAGATAGCTTGCTTGGCAGGAATAGTCAGCGCCGGTCCGCAAACGCTAATACGGCTGTTTGCGTCGCTTCGGAATGGGGCGAGCTCTAATTCCACAAGCTCAATCAACTGAGCCTCTCGTCCCGGTTCTAGCAACGCCTCTTGAGTCCGCGAGACTGAGTGAAGTCGACCTGCAATGGCATCACGATATTCTTCGACGGTTGAAACCGAACGCGCTGTCAGCGAAACCACTGAATTTACTATAGCCATCAGATTTTTGAACCTGTGCGCCATTTCCGAGGCAATCAGGTTGCGTTGCTCGTAGAGCGATTTCTGGTAGCTCTTATCTCGGACAATGGCAGTAATCAGGGTTTTCTTACCAAGCAAGCGGCGGCTCAACATTGCCTCCGCCGGGAACTCCGTTCCATCGCGGCGAAGTCCGAAGACTTCGCGTTCGTTCGCCATTGCGCGAGCTGCGTCACTCGAAGCAGAACCAAAACCGGCAACATGACGATCATGGCTTTCCCGGAAGCGTGGCGGGATCAATCGTTGGATGCTTGTTCCAAGCAAGTCAGATGCGGAATAGCCAAATAGCTTCTCAGCCGCGAGATTGAGCAGCAGTATTTTACCCTGCGCGTCAGTGCTAATTACAGCATCTGCAATGCAGGCCAATATTTCCTCTGCCGAAGGCCCGAGAAAATTGGCGTCAGGCTCGTTGGCTTTGGTGCTCATGACCAAGTGGACCTCTTTTCAGTTTCCAGCCTTATCGCCGCAAGAGTTGAAGCGTCCTGAGCGCTTGGTCTTTTAAGAAAGTGCAACAGCACCAAGACACTGATGGCTGCAGCGAAGAAGTACTCCATCGAGATAAAATAGGCAGTAACTGCTATGCCAGACATCAGCCTCCGGGTCCATTGACGGGCTCGAGAAGAACAATAGCGATTGACGCATATATCGGCCAAATCACATGGGAAAATAGCGAATAGAGATGGGCTAACACTGCGTCAAGATGAGTATCATAATTAGAAAATGTCATTACTGGGCACCCTCAATTGTCTGCTAGAAGCCGCACAAAGCAGGTATCAAAGCGAAGGGCAGTTCACGCGGGCGGCGCGCACGTCGCGCTGTGATAGCCCGAAAATGAGCAGAACGGTACCGGCGGGGAGCTCGCTGTAACGGAAAAACACATATCGACGGTCCTTGTTGCGGATCTTGGTCGCTTGAGTGGGAGCTGTCCAGCACCTGCGCAGACAGGCCTGGCTGACCGCGACGCGCGACAGGTCGGTGTGCGCGACATCATCGGTGGCAAAAACATCGCCAGTGCTTGCCAACCGCTAAAGCGCACGCTCGATTGCCCGCACCAGTGTCTGAACGTCGAATGGCTTTTGCAAGACGATTGCCTTTGGTTCAGCTTTGAGCACGCGGTAGTAATCGCTGGTCGCGAAGATGTGGGGCATACACTCGGTCAGAGATACTTCTGCAACAGCGGCAATTCCGCTGCCATCGCGCAGTCCCTCATCGACGATCATCAAGTCCGGTTTGTAAAGCAAAGCCGCACCGATTGTCTCGCTTTCGGTCTGGGTAATAGCGCAGATCTCATGGCCCATCGCGGCAAGCACGTCAGACAGAAGCATCGCGATCATCGCATCGTCCTCGGCGATCAAAATGCGCAAGAGTTTCATGCGATCATCTCGCGCGCTCCTACAGAAATGGACAGGTTCGGAAATCACTTAGTAGCCAAACAACCGTACCGTGATAGTAATTGTTGATGACGTGGAAAATTCCGGTAACACCGTTAATGGGTATGGATGCTTTGATTAGCGCGCCCACAACGAAAGCCGGGGCTCTTGACAGGCAAACCGGCGGGAATCAGGCCCCTTCGACGAACGGTGCAAGCGTGCATGCGTGCCATTTGCATGCTCAGCTCGCCAATTCCCGTGTCGATGATCTTGAGCGTGAACTCGCGATCAGCCGCGACGATCTCCGTTTCGCGCTCGAAGATTTAGAGAGCTTAGCTCACGAACAAAAGGTGATCAATGCCGAGGCGCTTTTAGTCAACGTTCAATTCCAATCGACCAATGAGGAACTGACGGCACTCAACATACAGCTTCAGGAAATGCTCGAACGTCAGCGCTCCACTTCGAACGATTTGCAAAACGTGCTTTACAGCACAGACGTGGCGACGCTGTTCCTAGATGCCGATCTCAGGATTCGGTTCTTCACACCTGCCACCCGCTTGCTCTTCAATGTCATCCCTGGTGATGTTGGGCGCCCGCTGGCCGATCTGCGGTCGCTGTCGGCTGATGATTGGCTTGCCGTTGATACGCGAGACGTCTTGAACGGAGCGATGCCAATCGAGCGTGAGATCGAAGTGCCAGGCGGAATCTGGTTCCTGCGTCGCATCCTCCCCTATCGCGCGCACGACCAACAGATCGAAGGCGTTGTCATAACCTTCACCAATGTCAGCGAAAGCAAGCAAGCGGCTAAGGCCCTGCATTCGGCCAAACGGGAGGCTGAGTTGGCCAACATCGCCAAATCGCGCTTTCTGGCGGCGGCGAGCCACGATCTGCGCCAGCCACTGCAATCGTTGACCCTGTTGCAGGCGTTGCTGGCGCAGACCGTCGAAGGCGACAAGGCGTCGAAACTGGTTGAGCGGCTGGGCCAAACGCTCGCGTCGATGATCGGGATGACCAATGTCCTGCTCGACATCAACCAGATCGAAGCCGGTGTCGTGCAGCCAGAGCCAACCGACTTCGCGATAGCCGATCTGTTCGACCGCCTGCGCGACGAGTTTTCCTTTCAAGCGCAAACGGAACGCCTCGACCTGCGCATCCTGCACAGCGGGCTGGTCGTGAAGAGCGACCCGCGTATGCTCGAACAGATGGTCCGCAATCTGCTTGCCAATGCGATCAAGTACACGCCGGTCGGGCGGATCGTCTTGGGCTGTCGCCGCCTCAAAGGGCAGGTTCGGATCGAAATCTGGGATACCGGCATCGGCATCGCCGGGACCGAACTGCATGCGATCTTCAATGAATTTCACCAGGTAAATAATCCCGCGCGCGAGGGCAGCAAGGGGCTTGGCCTTGGCCTTGCGATTGTCCAGCGCCTTGGCGCGATGCTCGATCATAATATCGACGTGCGTTCGCAACTGGGGAAGGGCTCGGTCTTTTCAGTTGTAGTTCCCGGTGCTGACTTGGGTTGCGCGGCGAACTTCGTCGAACCGGACCAGGCTGAAGCCCAAGTGATCTTCGTGGTCGATGATGATACCGAGGTGCGCGGGTCAATCCGCGACGTGCTCGAAGCCGAAGGGCACCAGGTCGAGGATTTCCCCGATGCCGAGGCGTTCCTGGCGGCGTATCGGCCGGGACGCGCAGGCTGTCTGCTGCTCGATGCCTATCTGCCGGGGATCCCCGGAATCGGATTGCTCGGTCGGCTGCGAGGGACGAGCGACTTGATGCCGACCATCGTCATGACCGGTAGCAGCGATGTGGCAATGGCGGTCGCTGCGATGAAGGCGGGCGCTTGCGATTTCGTCGAAAAGCCGGTTGGCAGAGACGCGCTGCTGGTGACGATAGCGCGCGCGCTGGCACAGTCGCACACGATCGGCATCGCTCATGCGCGTCAGGATCTGGCGGCGCGCCATATCGCCGCGCTAACCCCGCGTCAGCATCAGGTGATGGACTTCGTACTGGCCGGCCACCCGAGCAAGAATATCGCGGCCGACCTGGGTATCAGCCAGCGCACGGTCGAAAATCACCGTGCCGCCGTCATGCACAAAATGGGTGCAAAATCGCTTCCCGAACTCGCCCGACACGCTTTGGCTGCTGAAAGGAAATGTCTATGATCGTTCCCAAGGGCACTCTCGTCATGGTTGTCGATGGTGCAAAAAAGCTGCTGCTGCGCAACGAAGGCGAAGCGCTGGCACCTGTGCTGACCAAGATCGAACACACCGGCGATCCTGCGCTGAGCACCGCTGAGCTTGGCTCCGACCGGCCGGGACGAAGTTTCCAGAGCACGGGGACGGCGCGGAGCGGATACGAAGGGTCTGATTATCACCAGCAAGAAGAAGATGCCTTCGCTGTGGCAGCAGCAGAACAACTCAATGTGCTGGCGCTGGATCCCCATGCATCGCTGATTCTCGTCGCCGCACCGCACGTTCTGGGGATCATGCGCGATCATCTGACCTCCGCAACTTTGGGGAAAATCCGCGCGCAGTTCGCCAAGGATTATGCCGGCCACTCTGCGCATGACATCGCGGCGATGCTGGCAAACCATGAAGCGTAAGGCCATGAAGCAACTGGTGGCTTTCGATCTCGACGGCACGCTGGCCGATAGCAAGCAGGCGATCGATCCAGAGATGGGCGGCTTGCTGAGCCGCTTGCTGCAAGTCGCGATTGTTGCAGTGATATCGGGCGGAGACTGGCCGCAATTCGAACAGCAGCTGGTTGGGAACCTCCCAAAGGGCATTGATTTCACTAGGATGTTTCTGCTGCCGACGTCGGGAACGAAGCTTTACCGCTACGATAATGGCTGGCAACGTGCCTATGGCGAACTATTTAGCGAGGCCGAACGCGAACATATCCTGCGCACGTTGGAAGATACGGTCACTGCCGCGGGGCTGTCCGGAGAGCGTAGCTGGGGCGAGAAGATTGAGGATCGAGGGAGCCAGATCACCTTCTCGGGATTGGGGCAGCAAGCGCCGCTAGTCGCGAAGCACTCTTGGGATCCTGACTTCGTGAAGCGCAAGC
>JAYTIS010000359.1:0-2516 GCA_043731725.1 Novosphingobium sp. | reverse complement strand
TGGGCGGCGCGCCGGCTGGGAATTGTCGCAACCATCGTGATGCCCGCCAATGCCCCACAAGTGAAGCTTGACGCGACCCGCGCGCTCGGCGCCGAGGTGGTGCTGTACGATCGCGCCAGCGGCGAAGACCGCGATGTGGTGGCCGCCCGTTTGATCGAGGCGAGCGGGGGGACGCTGGTCCACGCCTTTGGCGATCCGTGGGTGATCGAAGGCCAGGGCTCGACCGGGCTGGAGATCGCCGCGCAAATGGCCGCGCGCGGGCGGGACGCGCCAACCCGGATCGTGTGCCCATGCGGCGGCGGCGGGCTGACCGCCGGGCTGTCGCTGGCCTGCCCCGCGGCGGCCATCGTGCCGGTCGAGCCCGAGGGCTGGGACGACGTGCGGATCAGTCTTGAACGCGGAGAAATCGTTGCCGTGGCCGATCAATCGTTTCCCACCGCTTGCGATGCTTTGCAGACCCCGGCGACCCGGCCGATCAACTTCGCGGTGTTGAAAGGTCGCGTACCGTTTGGACTGATGGTTACCCCGCGCGAGATCCGAGAGGCCCAGCGCTGGGCATTTGCCAAACTGCATCTGGTGATCGAACCAGGCGGCGCGGCGGGGCTGGCGGCGGTCCTAGCGGGCAAGGCCGAAACCGGCGGTCGCACTGTGGTGGTGCTAAGCGGCGGCAACACCGACGCTGCCGCCTTTGCCGCAGTCATCAACAGCCGCGACTAGTTGCAATTGACAATCGGTTGCGGCGAGAACACCCTCTGATCGGGACGCAAAAAAAACGAGGGGACCTTTATCATGCAAGCGCAGATCTTAGCGCCAGCCGCAGCCTTGGTGCTGTGGTCGCTGGCAATGCTGACTTGGTTGGCGGCCACCCGCCTCCCGCCGATATTTAAGCAGCCCGGCGGCATGGCTGCGGCTAAGCCGGGCGGTCGCGGACAGGATTTGGAAGGCGTGTTGCCCGATTCCATCCAGTGGAAGTCGCACAATTATACCCACCTGATGGAACAACCGACGCTGTTCTATGCCACTATTATTATCATCGGTATGATGGGCGCCAATGCTGGCGATGTGGCGCTTGCCTGGGGCTATGTCGCGCTGCGGATCGCGCATTCGCTGTGGCAGGCCACTGTCAACAAGGTTCCGGTACGCTTCACGCTGTTTATCCTGTCAACGATCTGCCTGCTGCTGCTGGCCATCCACGCCTTTGAATTGACCGTCCTTCGCACCGGAGCAGTATGATGATCGTAGCCGAAATTCTGAAGCCGCTGGCGGTTCTGGCCGGCTGGACCATGGTGATGTGGGTGTGGATGTACGCCACCCGCATTCCCGCGATCAACAAACTGCCCAAGCCAACCACGCCCGGCGCCGACCAAGGCTGGACCGGAGCCATGCTGGAAGGCCTGCTGCCGCGCGAAGTCCAATGGAAGGCGCACAATTATAACCATCTGCACGAAGCGCCGACGGTGTTTTACGCGGTGGCCCTGGCGCTGGCCATGATCGGCCAGGGTGATGGACTCAATGGCACAATCGCCTGGGCCTACGTGGCACTGCGGATTATCCACTCGGTGTTCCAGGCAACAGTCAACAAGGTCGCGCCGCGCTTTATCCTGTTCGCGCTATCCAGCCTGTGCCTGATTGCGCTGTGCCTTCACCTGCTGCTGGCAGTGTTTCACTAGAGCCAAACACTTCGTCATTGCGAGCGAAGCGCGGCAATCCAGAGCGTCACGCGAGGCGCACTGGATTGCCGCGTCGCTTTACTCCTCGCAATGACGAATTAGGCGCAACGGACGGCCACGTTAGAACGATTTGCGCAATTGCAGGGCGATCACTCGCCCGAGCGGATCGAGATAATCGGCCTGGTACGACAGTGGAACTTCGCCGCTGCCGTCAGTCACCCGTTGGCGCGAGCCTAGCAGGTTCTCGGTCCGCAGCGACAGCCGCGCGCCCTTCAGCTTGACCAGCCCATAGCACGAGCGGAATAGTGACAATCCTGCATATGATTTTGGTGCAATACTTCCGTGCCGGCGGCTGGATGGACGAACAACTGGTTATTACATATTGTGCACTGGCAAAGGGCCCACCCACTGGCGAGGCAGGTACTTGTAACAAATTGTCTGGGGTGGCACTCATATCGACGAACGCCACTGCGATTCACTTGCGCGTGCGGCCATGGTCATTTTGCGCACGCAGCTATGGCCTTTTGCTGCGGGCCCCGCTATGGGCGCCGCAATGAACACCAGCACACACGGACTGTAAGCGCGCATGGCGAAAGAAGAATTGCTTGAGATGCGCGGGACGGTGGTTGAATTGCTGCCCAACGCAATGTTCCGCGTCCGGCTCGAAAACGATCATGAGGTCCTTGGCCACACCGCCGGCAAGATGCGCAAAAACCGCATCCGCGTGTTGGTGGGCGATGAGGTGCTGGTCGAATTGACCCCCTACGATCTGACCAAGGGCCGGATCACCTACCGCTTCATGCCCGGACGTGGCGGTCCCGGCCAATTCGGCTAAATCTGGCGCGT
>JAYTIS010000358.1:0-5961 GCA_043731725.1 Novosphingobium sp. | reverse complement strand
TCCTTGCCTTCGCGCGCCTTCAATTTGGCGGCAATGGCGGAAACCTGGTCAGCGCTGAGCGGATGCGCGCTGGTCACTGTGGCGTTGAGCTCGCCGCGCGCGGCTGCTGCGATCCCGGCAAAAGCAGTGACGATCTGCGGCAAGGCCGAGAGCCGGCGATTATGCGCCAGCACGCCTAGGAACTTTTGCGTTAGCGGCGATAGCTTGAGATGCGTGCCCAGCCCAGTCATCGCGGCCTGCGCGCCGGCCCGGGTCAAGCGCGGATTGCGAATCAACGACGCCAGATCGCTCGAGGCAACAATCGACTGTCCCAGCTGGTCAAGATCGGCCTCAACCGTGCTGACCGCCTTGTTCTCGCTGGCTAGCTCATAGAGCGCTGAGGCGTAGCGCCCTTGCAAGCTGGCCGTAATACCGCCGGAATTCTCCACGCGTGTCGCTTCCTTACATCGGGTGCGTTGTCAGGGCTGGCCCGCGCGAAATCGCACGGTTGCCCCGGTGACGGGGGCGCGCATAGCCATGATTGTGCTGCGATGCAAGGTGGGGCAAGGAAGTTCGGCGCACAGGACGACGGATGAGGGAGCAAGATGGGCGAGACGATCTACCTGACGATGGCCGATGGCCACGAAATGCCTTGCTATCATGCGCTGCCGACCGGTGAACGCAGGGGCGGGCTGGTGCTGGTGCAGGAGATATTCGGAGTCACCGATCATATCCGCGAGCTGTGCGATGAATATGTGGGGGATGGCTATGAAGTGATCAGCCCGGGCTTGTTCGACCGGCAGGAGCCCGGTTGTGCGCTGGGCTACGCCGGGGCCGATTGGGAGCGCGCGGTGCAAATCGCGCGGACCGAACATGACTGGGACCAGGGCCTTGACGATACCGCGCAGGTGATTGCGTGGATCAAGGCGAAAGGTGGACCAGTCTTCATCACGGGTTACTGCTTCGGTGGTTCGGTCGCGTGGCGGATGGCGCAGCTGTCGGACGATCTCGATGCGGCATCGTGCTATTATGGCGGCTACATTGCTACGAAGTTTGCCGACGACTCACCAAAATGCGCAACAATTTGCCACTTCGGCCGCTATGATTCGATGGTCGAGATCGCCCCCGTGGAGGCGTTGGTCCTGAGGCAGCATCCGACCGCGCAGATCTTTATCTATGAGGCCGGGCACGGGTTTAATTCGGATCGTCGCAAAGATTATCATCCCGACAGCGCCGAGCTGGCGAAAGAGCGCACGTTGATGTTGTTTAAAGCGCTGGGGGGCTGACTTGGCCAAAATTCTTGTGATCCTTCCCCAGACAGATTTCGATCCCACGGAAGTTGCCTTGCCGTGGCAGGTGTGGACGCAAGCCGGGCATGACGTCTGCTTCGCCACCGAAACCGGGAAACCCGCGACCTGCGACCCGATCACGCTTGGCGGAGATCGACTGCCGCTGCTCGCTTCCTCGCTCAAGGCGCGGCCCGAGGCGCAGGCGGCCTATGCGGCGATGATCGAGGCTCCGGAATACAAACGTCCACTGACATGGGCCAAGGCGCGGGCTGCGGACTATGCCGCGTTGCACTTTCCGGGCGGTCACGCACCCGGCATGAAGTCGTACTGCGAATCGCCGGAAGTTTACCGGTTGGCCAAGGAAGCCTTTGCCGCCAAGCAGCTGGTCAGCGCGATGTGCCACGGCGTCCTGCCACTCGCGCGGGCGGGCGTGCTCAAGGGGCGGCGCACCACGGCGCTAACGCACATCATGGAGGAAATTTCGGTCCGGCTGACCGCCTCAGCGCTACCCGGGCACTACCGCACCTACGATCAGCGTGGAAGACGAGGTGCGCCAGCGGATCAAGCCGGGCGGCCGGTTCGAGCGCGGGGGGTTGTTCCCGCGCTATTCGGGGTCAAAAGTACCCGAGGCTGGGTTCGTGCTGCGCGATGGGCATTACTTATCGGCTCGCTGGCCCGGCGATGCCTGGACTTTGGCCGTGCGGCTGAACGAACTGCTTTGATCGCATAGCGCGGGACGCATCGCGATCTGAGAAACTCTAAACCGCGTTCACCAAGCAGGAGAACCTTTGATGACCTATGTGATTTGCGGACTTGAGCCCCAGCAGTTCGCGCCTTTATTTGAGCTGAGCGATGCTGAATTGGCGCGGCGCGGCGCTATGCGGGTGACTGCTTCGGCCAGCCGCGGCTTTCCCTGCCGGGTCAGTCTGGAAGATGCGCGCGAAGGCGACGAGCTGATGCTGCTCAACCACACCAGCCATGATGTCCCCACGCCGTATCGTAGCAATTACGCGATCTACGTGCGTGCTGGAGCACCACAAGCCGGACCCTTGATCGATCAGACTCCGCCGGTTTTTGAGGGCCGACCGCTAGGCCTGCGTGGGTTCGGCACCGATGGCCTGCTCAAGGACGCCCGACTGGCCTTGCCCGATCAAGCCGACCTTGCGATCGGCGACTTGTTCGACAATCCCGAAATTGCCTATATCGATGCGCATAACGCCGCGCATGGATGCTTTGCAGCGAGGATCGAACGCCATGTTAGCCGATGACGAATGCTGGGCCGCCGCCACCGCGCGTGACCGTGCGTATGACGGACGCTTCGTCACTGGCGTCCTGACCACTGGGATCTACTGCCGTCCATCGTGCCCCGCGCGGCATCCTAAACGGGAAAATGTGCAGTTCTTTGCCGACGGTGCAGCGGCGCGCGCGGCGGGCCTCAGGGCCTGCTTGCGCTGCTCGCCCGATGATGTCAGCCGCGATGAGCGGGCGGTGCTGAGCGCAATCGCGGCAATCAAGGCGGCCGAACAGCCTTTGGCGCTGGCGGCGCTTGCTGCGGAGACAGGCTATTCGCCGGCGCATTTCCAGCGGGTATTTGCGCGGCACACCGGGCTCTCGCCTTCGGCCTATGGCCGGGCCTTGCTGGCCGAACGCGCGGCGCAGGCGCTGAGCGCGGAAGGGAGTGTGACAGACGCGATTTATGCGGCGGGCTATTCGGGCCCATCGCGATTTTATGAGGCAAACCAGGGGCGGCTGGGGATGACACCCTCGGCGTGGTCCAATGGCGGCAAAGGCGTGACGATCCATTGGGCCAGCGTGCCGACTTCGCTCGGCCAGATGCTGGTCGCGGCGACTGACAAGGGCGTGTGCCGCCTGTCGTTCAACGAAGGCATCGAGGCGCTGGAAACGCGGTTTCCCCATGCTGACCTGATCTCAGGCGGAGCTGCATTCGGAACTTTGCTCGCTTCGGTGATCGCCGCCGTCGAAGCGCCGGGCGATTTCGGCCACATTCCGCTCGACGTCAAAGGCACCGCGTTTCAGGAAGCGGTGTGGCGCGAATTGCAGCGCATCCCCAAAGGTGAGACGCGGACCTATGCGCAACTCGCCAGTGCCGTCGGCAAGCCCAAGGCGGTGCGCGCGGCGGGGAGCGCCAACGGCGCAAATAATGTCGCCGTACTAATCCCTTGCCACCGCGTGATCCGCACCGGCGGCGGGCTGGGCGGCTATGCCTACGGGCTCGAAATCAAGCGCAAATTGCTCGAAAAGGAAGCGAAATGAACGTCGATGGTGACTCTGGCAAGATTGCAGCCTTCAAAGCACTTCACGTGCCCGGCGATCCGCTGATGCTGTTCAATATCTGGGATGCCGGGAGCGCCAAGGCGGTCGCCGGGGCGGGCGCGCAAGCCATCGCCACTGGCAGCTTCGGTGTGGCCGAAGCGCAAGGCTTTGCCGATGGCGAAACCTTCGGGTTGGAGGATGCGCTGACCAATTTGCGCCGCATTCTCGGGGTGACCGAGCTTCCAGTCACGCTCGATATGGAATCGGGCTACGGCAGCACAGCGGAAGAGGTCGGGCATTCGGTCGCCGCCGCGCGCACCGCGGGCGCGGCCGGGATCAACCTCGAAGACCGGATGCCCGGCGCTGTTGCGCTGACGCCGGTTGCCGACCAATCCGCTCGCATTGCGGCTGCGTCTGTCAGCGGCTTGTTCGTCAACGCGCGCTGCGATGCGTTTCGCGGACAACCAGCTGATACTCACGGCCCCGAATTGGTAGCGGCAGTGCTCGAGCGCGCGCGGGCCTATGCCGATGCTGGAGCCAGCGGGCTGTTCGTGCCGTTCCTGACTGATCGCGCCTGCATCGCGGCAATCTGCGAAAAGTCGCCACTGCCGGTCAACATCCTGTGGACCCCGGCGTCAGCAGGCGGATTTGCCACCCGCGCTGAGTTGGCCGAACTGGGCGTCGCGCGGATCAGTCACGGTCACCGGCCATGGGCTGCTGCGATGGGGTGGTTGGCGGAGGCGGCACGCGCGGTGCTGGCCGGTGAAGCGCCGCCTTACGATTAGGACTGGCGCTGCGTCGGCAAATACGTCAATGACGGTGTATGACTGAAACAACACACCTCACCGAACCTGGCCTGCTGCGCCGGATCATTGCCTTCCCGCTGACCCTGCTGGTGATCGAAGCCGTGGCAGTGTTCGCGCTGGCAATCGGCTATTCGTTCAGCGCGAACAAGCTGGGGGTGATGGATAAGGGGCCGATCGAGCTAGCAGGCGCGCTGCTGCTCACCGGGCTGATCATCAGCTTGTGGAAACTGCTGCACCGCTGGCTCGAGCGGACCGACGACCGCGAATTCGCCTTCATTGGAGCCGCTCCGGAATTGAGCGCCGGCTTGGCCATCGGCTTCGCGCTGTTTAGCGCAATGACCGGAATCGTCGCGCTGCTTGGCGGGTTCGAGGTACTGGGCCTGCGCGGAGTGGGGGGGCTATGGTCAATGCTGTCGGTGGCGGTGTTCAGCGGCATATTTGAAGAAACCTTGTTTCGCGGGGTGCTGTTCCGCCACATCGAGGCGATGCTGGGCTCGTGGGCGGCGCTGGCGATCACCTCAGCATTGTTCGGCGCGGCACATCTGGCCAACCCCGATGGAACCCCGTTCGCTGCCGTGGCGGTGGCGATGGAGGCCGGGATTCTGCTCGGCGCGGCCTATCTGCTGACGCGCAGGCTGTGGCTCGCCGTGGGCATCCACGCGGCGTGGAATTTCACCCAAGGCTGGGTTTTCTCAGTCCCAGTGTCGGGCGGTAAGGCCCCGTTGGGGCTACTGATCACCCGGCGGATCGGACCTGATTGGCTGACCGGCGGGACTTTCGGTTTGGAAGCGAGTGTGCCAGCGCTGGTGGTGGCAACCGCCGCGGGGGTGGTGATCCTGATATTCGCCGCGCGCAGAGGGCGGATCCAGTCGCCAATTTGGCGGCGTGACATAGCTGCGCCGACCTTAACGATGGGCTAGTGCTTGGCTGAAGTGGGAGCCGGCGCACCTTTCGCGGCTGCCGCCTTCATCGCGTTCAATTGGGCCAAAAGCGCTTTGCCTTGGTCCAGATTGTGCGGATCGCGCGCCAGAAATTCGACCAGCCTGATGGCCGTCTCAAAATCCCCTTGTTGCGCCAGATCAAGCGCATACTTAACCCGGACCTCTGTGATCTCGGGCTCGAGATCGAACGCCCGCGCCAACGCGTCGCGCGCGATCTGGGTTGGTGCGCGGCCTTGCAGCATATAGCTGTCGTACCAGGCGACCAGTACCAACGGATCATCCACCGCCGAGCGATTAGCGATCACCAAGTAGCTGCGCGCTTTACTCCAAAGCGCTGCCGCAGTCGTGCCCGCCTCCTTCAGATGGTTCATCAACAGATACGCTTTGAACACATTGGCGCGGGGATAGCGCGGATCGGCCACCAATGCCGCGTCGATCGCCACTTCGGCCCGCTTGGTCGCCAGCTCGGCTTCCGCTTTTGAGGCGTCTTTGGGCAGGTCAGCCTCGCTTAGCGCCAATTCATACCAGATGTCGGCACGGCGTGGCTGCGCTGCGGCCAATGCGCGCAGATCTTTGCGCGTCTTATCGGTGTTGCGGTGATTGATGCGCTGTAGGTGCAGCATGATCATCTGACCTGAGACTTGATCGAGTTCGGTGACAACCATGGCGATA
>JAYTIS010000357.1:0-4439 GCA_043731725.1 Novosphingobium sp. | reverse complement strand
CCTTGCGTGCGCTGCGCCTGGCCAAGGCTGCCGGTGCAACGCGGTTCATAATGACCTCTTCGGCGGCGGCGATTGCCTATGGTCACCCCGCCGGCAAGTCTCAGTATGACGAGAGCGATTGGACCAATGTTGATGCGCCCGGAGTGCAGCCTTACGTCAAGTCGAAGACCATCGCCGAGCGCGCCGCGCGCGACTGGGTGGCGCGCGAAGGCGGGGCCATCGAATATTGCGCGGTGTGCCCGGTGCTGGTGCTGGGGCCAGTACAGGGGGCTGACTTTGCTGCTTCGGTCGAGCCAGTGCAACGGCTGCTCGATGGTTCGGTCCCGGCCTTGCCCGATGTCGGGTTCAGCATCGTCGACCTGCGCGATATCGCCGATCTGCACGTGCGCGCGCTCGAAGCCCCGGCGGACAAGGTAGCCGGTGGGCGGTTTATCGGCAGTTCGGGCCGGTTTATGAAATTCGCCGATGTCGCGGCGGTACTGCGCGCGGAGCTGGGCCCGCAGGCCCGAAAGGTGCCGACACGGCGGATGCCAGACTGGGGAGTGCGGATCCTGGCGCTGTTCATGCCCGCAGCCAAGCAGTTGCTGGGCGAGGTCGGCCGCACCCGCGCGACCAGCTCGGCCCATGCCCAAGCGGTGCTCGGCTGGCAGCCGCGCCCGCCTGAGGAGTCGATTATCGATTGCGCCCGCAGCCTGATCGAGCGCGGGGTGGTGAAGGTTTAGTCTTCCACCAGTGCCACCGCGCGGATCCACCCTGCGCTGGCGGCGTCGATCTTGACTGGGAAACAACTGAAAGTGAACCCATGGTCCGGCAGCGCGGCCAGGTTCATCAGCTTTTCGATCTGCCAATAGGGCCGCACGCGCCCGGCCTTGTGGCCTTCCCAGATGATGCTCGGATCGCGGTTCTCAGCCCAGCGCCGTGCTGTGTGGCTGAACGGCGCGTCCCATGACCAGGCATCGGTGCCAACCACTTCGACCCCGCGTTCGGTCAGCCAAAGCGTCGCCTCTGCGCCGAGCCCCACGCCCTGATCAGTGAAATTGTCGGTGCCATAAATCGCGCCCGACTGGACCAGCACGATATCGAGCGGCTGGAGCGCATAGCCGATTCGCGCCAGCTCCGCCTCGACTTGCCCGGCGCTGACCACAGTCCCGGCCGGCAGCGCGCTGAAATTTAACCTTACCCCAGGACGAAAGAACCGGTCGAGCGGGGCTTCATCGATGGTCGGGGCACGCCGCGTGCCGTTGTCAGTGGTTGAATGGTAATGCCACGGCGCGTCCATGTGCGTGCCGTTGTGAGTCGACAGCGTCAGCGTCTCGACCGCCCAGCCTTCGCCGTCGGGCAGGTCTTCCTTGGTCAGTCCCGGAAAAAACAGCGCGATCTGCTGCCAGCTTTCGCTGTGATCGGTATAGCTGATCTGCGGCAGCATAACTGGCGGGTCGGACACCACTTTGGTTGTGATCGGGATCGAGAGATCGATGAACTTGGTCATGTGCCAAGTGTTGACCCGCTTTCCGTTTACGTCAATGGCGAGCGGATGAGCTTGCCCCAAACCCTTGCCGCCGCGCGGCCGATCGATGGCGGTTTTGCCGCGACCATTCCCGACCTGTGGATGCAGGGGCGGACCAGCTATGGCGGGTTCTCGGCGGCGATGGCGCTGGAGGCGGCGCGGCACCTGGCCGACGATCTGCCGCCGCTGCGGTCAGCGCAGATCAGCTTTGTCGGGCCGCTCGCGGGCGAGGTTGAGGTGCGCGCGCGGTTCTTGCGGCGCGGTCGCAATGCCAGCTGGGTCAGCGCCGAAGTGACCAGCGAGGCCGGCGTCGGCCTGACCGCGACGTTCGTGTTCATGGGCCCGGTCGAGGCCAGCACGCTGCATCTCAACCATGTGCCGCCGCCAGCCGGGCTGATTTCACCAGAAGATGCCGCGCCGTTTCCACAGGGTCGCGGTCCCTCGTTTGCCGCGCAGTTTGATCGCGGCTTTGCTTTGCCGCGCAGCGAAGCGAAAGAGCCGGAACTCAACTGGTGGGTGCGGGTGAAGGAGGCCGAGGGGCTCGACCCGATGGTTGCTTTGTTGCTGGTCGCCGATGCCCTTCCACCCGGCGTAATGCCGCTGATGGATGCCTGGTCGCCGGTTTCGTCGATGACCTGGCTGATGAACCTGCTCACACCGTTACCGCAAACCCGCGACGGCTGGTATTTGCTGCGCGCAGCGGGCAACTATGCCGAGAAGGGCTGTTCAAGCCAAGACATGGCGATCTGGAATGCCGATGGAACCGCTGTGGCTGTGGGCATGCAGGCGATTGCGATCTTTGGTTAGGCGGAGCTGGAGGTCTCGCCGCTAAGTCGGTGGGACAACAGCAGTTTGAACCCGATAAACGCGGCCAAGGCGATGCCCGAGGCGGCGACGTGGACCAGCCAAAAGCTGCTGGTGGGCATGGTGGCATACCAGCCACCAACGATCCCCACCACCTTGTTGCACAAGAAGAAGCTCAGATAGAAAATGCCAATCACCGTCGCGCCGATCGCAGGCGGGGCAATCTTGGAAAACAAGGCCAGCGCGACTGGTGAGATATTGGCGAAGCCGATCTCGTTGATCACAATGAAGGCCAGCGGCCAATACAGCGGGATCTTGCCGCCGCCTTGATTGGCCGAGACGAACACCAGCAGCAGCCCGCCGAAGATCGTGATCAGCGTGCCGATTATCAGCTTGCCCAGCTCGTCGGGTTCGCGATGCCGCTTCGCGAACCATTTCCAGAACGCGACCATCGCGCCCATGATTGCAAAGGCAATCGCGGCATCGAAGGTGATCAGCCAACTGGTCGGCATGACAAACCCGAAAGCGCGCAGATCAAAGCGTTCGTCACCCCAGATCAGGAAGACGTTGAACAGCTGCTGGTTGACCAGATGCGCCAAGGCCAGGATCGGGACGAGTGCGATCAAGGCAAATACGCGCCAGCCGTCGCCCGCCTCCAGTTTGGGGCGCTTGGTTCCTGTCTGGCTTTGCACCTTTCGTTCGGCAGGAAGCCAGGGTCCGGCCTTAAGATATAGTAGCAGACCCAGCACCATCACGATCCCAGCCGTGCCGAACCCATAATGCCAGCCGACCCGTTCGCCCAGCGTCCCAGCGATCAGCGGCGCGATGATTACGCTGCCGCTAATCGCCATGTAATAAATCTGGAAGGCGGTGGCGCGGCGCAGGTCGCCGGCTTCGTAAAGCTCGCCCACCTGGCTGGCGATATTGCCCTTGAACAGCCCCACGCCGACAATCAGCGAGAGCAGCGCGAACAGGAAGGCGCCCTCAATCGCCATCAGGAAATGACCGACCGACATGACAAGACCGCCCGCGATTAGCGCCGTACGCCGCCCCAGCCAGCGATCAGCGATGATTCCGCCCAAGATCGGAGTGAGATAAACGAGACTGGTATAGTCACCGAAAATGGCCGAGGCGAGCGGCTGGCCTTGCAGTCCACTGTAATGCCAATTGCGCAGCCAATCGAGCCCGATCACGCCGCCGATATGCTCGGGCCGCAGCAGGTACTTGACCATATACAGCACCAGCAAGGTCTGCATCGAATAGTATGAAAACCGCTCGCACCCCTCGACCAAAGCGAGATAACCGAGGCCTTTTGGATGCCCGAGAAAGGCACGGTCATCCGGGGTTGGGGCGGTGATCATCCCGCTCAACGTCGCAGTTCGCCGTCGAGAAACGCCGCCACCTCGTCCAATGCGACATCTTTTGCCAAGAACGCTTTGCCGAGGCTTTTAAGCAGCACGAACGGCAAGGTCCCCGCGTCCATTTTCTTGTCGTGCAACATATGCGCGGTCAGCATTTGGCCGTCGCAATTGAGTCCCAGTGTGGCAATCTCGCTGGGCATGCCGATCTCGGCGAAATGGCGCGCAACGTGGTCTGCGCTGGCACGGGGGAGCAAACCGCGCGCGGCTGAAAACCGGGCGGCCAGGATCATACCCAAGGCCACCGCCTCGCCGTGGAGCAGCCGATCCGAAAAGCCGGTCTGAGCTTCCAGTGCGTGGCCAAAGGTGTGGCCCAGGTTAAGCAGCGCGCGCAGCCCCAATGTCTCGCGCTCGTCGGCTACGACGATGCTGGCTTTGGCGGCAACCGAATAGGCCACGGCGTATTCGCGCAAAGCGGCGTCGCCCGCCAGCATCGCCGCACCGTGCGCATCGCACCAGCCGAAGAATTCGGCGTCACCCAGCAGGCCGTATTTGACCACTTCGGCATACCCCGCCTTGAGCTCGCGCTCGGGCAAGGTGTCGAGCACCGCCAGATCGGCCAACACCAATGCCGGTTGGTGAAACGCACCGATCAGGTTTTTGCCCGCCGGGGTGTTGATCGCGGTCTTGCCGCCGACGCTCGAATCGACTTGCGCCAGCAGCGTGGTCGGGAGCTGAATGAATTGGCAGCCACGCTTGAGCACGGCAGC
>JAYTIS010000356.1:0-2888 GCA_043731725.1 Novosphingobium sp. | reverse complement strand
GTCGGGGCGATGCTGACCGATGCCCGCGCGGTGTGCCCCGAACTGGCGGTAGCGCCGGCTGATCCGGCGGGCGATCTCGCCTTGCTCGAAAGCCTGGCGCTATGGGCGCAGCGCTGGGGGCCGTGGGCGGCGCTCGATCCGCCCGATGGGCTGGTGGTCGATGTGACCGGGGTGGCGCACCTGTTCGGGGGTGAGGGTGCGTTGCTGGCCGATGCCGCTGAACGATTGGCCGCGCGTGGACTGGCCGCGCGGCTGGCGATTGCCCCCACGGCTGGGGCGGCCTGGGCCTTGGCGCACTATGGGCCGGAGCAAGCAGTGTTTCACGCCGAGGACAGCCTGGATCAGCTGCCGGTCGCGGCCTTGCGGCTTGATCCGGCGACTTTGCTGGTGCTGCGCCGACTCGGGCTGAAACGGGTGGGCGATTTATCAGGTGTGGCGCGCGATGCGCTGGCGCGGCGGTTCCGTTCGGTACGGGCACCCACCGCCAACCCGTTGATCCGGCTAGATCAGTTGCGAGGCCGGGTGCCCGAACCCTTGTTGCCGGTGCGCGCGATAACGGTGCCGCTGGTCCAGCGCCGCCTGATCGAGCCGCTCCGCCACCGCGAACTCCTCGATCAGGTAATGACCGATCTGGCCGGCGATCTGACCCGCGTGCTTGAGGGGCAAGCCTGGGGTGCGCGGCGGGTTGAACTCGTGCTGTGGAAGGTCGATGGCGAGGTGGTGCAGCGCTGGCTCGAAGTGGCCGCAGCGACCCGGGAGGCCGCGCATATCACCCGATTGTTCGCGGCCAAGCTCGACGATATCGATGCTGGGTTCGGGATCGAGCTGGCGCGGCTGAGTGCGCCGTGGTGCGAACCATTGCCGCTGAGCCAGCGCGATTTCGAAGCGGCGGCGGAGGCGCACGGCACCAGTCTGGCGGCCTGTATCGACCGGCTCAGCGTGCGGCTTGGGCCTGATGCCGTGCGCCGCCCCGAGCCGGTGGCCAGCCACTGGCCCGAGCGCGCGCAACGCTGGCTACCTCCGCTCGAACCGGCGCGCACGGCTCAGGAAAGCCTCGCCTTCCACGGCCGCCCCTTGAAGCTGCTCGACCGGCCTGAGCTGATCGCGGTGATCCACGCCAGCCCCGATGGCCTACCGCGCCGGTTCCACTGGCGCGGACAGCTGCACGAGGTAACCCGCGCCGAAGGCCCCGAGCGGATTGCGCCCGAGTGGTGGCGCGAGCGCGGCGCAGCGCGGCTGCGCGACTATTACCGGGTCGAGGACGCGGTCGGGCGGCGATACTGGATCTACCGCCGCGGCCACGCCGCCGATGGACGTGGGGGCACCCCTGAATGGTATCTGCAGGGGCTGTTTGCCTGAGCTTTACACCTGAACCTTACAGCGGCTGGATCGCAATCGATTCGGCAGTCATCACATCGATAACTTCCTGCCGATCATCCTTCGCCACCGCATCAAGGTTGAACGCGCCGCGCGTCGCGCTGCCGCTCAGGAACGCGAGCAGATCATTGGTCAGCCGCTCGGTCTGAGTGGCAAACACGCCGTGCGGCTCGCCATCGTATTCGATCAATTGCGCGGCGGGCACGGCCTTGGCCAGTGCGTGCGCGGTTGGACCGATTGGCACAGTCTTGTCGGCGGTGCCGTGGATAATCAGAGTGGGAACGGTAAAGCTGGCCAGATCGGGGCGGAAGTCGGTGGTGGCGAAGGCCTTGGCTGCCGCCAGCGTCGGGCGCAAACCAGCTTGCATCGCGGTGTTCCACGCCAGATCCAGCACCTCATCGCTGACCGGGTGGGACATCATGCCCACGCCGAAAAAGTCCTTGAAGAACCCGCGGAAAAAGTGCGCGCGGTCGGCTTTCATGCCTTGGGCCATCTGGTCGAAAGTGGCCTGCGGCACGCCTTCGGGATTGTCCGGGGTCTGGAGCATATAAGGCACCACCGCGCTGATCAGCACGACCTTGCTTACGCCTTTGCCTTGATGACGCGACAGATAGCGGGCGATTTCACCCCCACCCATCGAGAATCCGACCAAGGCAGCATCTTGTCCGCCCGCTTGGCTATCCAGTACTGCGGCCAGATCGTCCGCAAAAGTATCGTAGTCGTAGCCTTCCGAAGGCTGGTCTGAGCGGCCGAAGCCGCGCCGGTCATAGGCGATTGCCTGATAACCATTGTCAGCCAGCACATTGCTGATCGGGTCCCAACTATCGCCCGACAGCGGCCAGCCGTGGATCAGCACCACCGGTTTACCGGTACCCCAGCTCTTCACATACAGCTGTGTTCCGTCCTTGGTTTTGATCATCGGCATGGGAATTCTCCATCGTCGGGGGGATTGTTCTGACAACGCGGTCGTGCAGCATCCGTTCCGTGGAGTTTTCAGGCGGCCGGTCAGGCGGTGGCAGGCTGCGACGGCAAGAGACTCGCCTTGTTCTGAAAGAACATATAAAGAACATTTAGATTCGAAAGCTATGCCCGAAACCACCCTCACTCCTGAACGCCGCCGGGTTGCTGCCGAAGCTACGGCCCCGCCGCCGCGTGCAGCATTTGTGGAGTTGGGGCTAGCGACCTGTTTCTCGTTCCTACGCGGGGCGTCGGATGCGGTCGATCTGGTCACGCAGGCCTATGCCTTGGGTTATGACGCGATCGGGATCGCCGATGCCAACACCATGGCCGGGGTGGTACGGCTGCACGGTGAGGCGCAGACGCTCAAGCTGCGCCCGGTGATTGGTGCCCGGATCGAGACCGCCGAAGGGCTGGCGTTTCTCGCCTATCCCACCAGCCGCGCGGCCTATGGGCGGCTCTGCGCGCTGATCTCGGCCGGGCGGATGGGCACTTTGGGCGGCGAGTGGCAGGACAAGGGCGCCTGCGACATTTCGCTCAGCATGTTGGCCGCT
>JAYTIS010000355.1:0-15028 GCA_043731725.1 Novosphingobium sp. | reverse complement strand
TGGTGCTGGTGTGGCTACTGCGTGAGCGCAAGCTGGGCGAGATCGTGCCGCTGGGCATGGTTCTGGGCGGCGCGCTGGGTAATATCCGCGACCGGGTGGGCCTGGGCCATGTGATCGATTATGCCGACTTGCACTTTGGCACCTTCCAACCGTTTCTGGTGTTCAACCTAGCTGACGCCGCGATCACCATCGGGGTTGTTATTATCCTTGCCCGCAGCTTTCTTATCCGCGAAAAGCGCGGCGATGAAGCGGGCGCTCCCGCTACGGAGACTTGATTATGCGTAAGACCACCGGTGTATTGCTCGTTACGGCCTCGGCCCTGCTGCTCGCAGGCTGCGGCGGCGGCGGGCTGTTCAACCGATCGCGCCCGGACGAATTCGCGGTTCAACGCCAGGCACCGCTGGTGGTGCCGCCCGATTTCGCGCTGACCCCGCCCACCCCCGGCGCGCCGCGCCCGATGGACAGCAGTACCGCGCAGCAAGCGCAGACCGCGCTGTTCGGCAGCCCGCAGCCGCGCTCGGCGGTGGAAACTTCGGTCGGCAACAAGGCCGGCCTGGCCGCTCCATCGATTCGCTCGACCGTGGGCGATCCCGGCACGCAAACAGTCGACGAAGGCTCGATTGTACGCGATATCGTCAGCGCGCCGGTAGGTGATGGCCGCGAAGCTACCACCACCGTTGGCGGTTAAGTTTAGATCACTGCAGAATTCCAGAGGGCTCGCTGCAAGGCGGGCCCTCTGCGCATTTACGGTGCCGGCGTTGTGGGTTTTTTGCCCCCCACGGTACTGACCAGCAGCTTGTCGATCTTGCGCCCGTCCATATCGATCACCTCGAACCGCCAGTCCTGCTCGGTGAAATGCTCGCCCTCGTGCGGCAAGCGCTTGAGCACTGATAGCGCGAAGCCGGCGGCGGTGGCATAATCGCGGTCATCGGGCAGATCCAGCCCGAGCCGGTCGATCAGCGCGTCGACCGGCAGCGCGCCGGCCATCAGTAGTGAGCCATCATCGCGCACGGTCAGCAGCGGGGCATCGCCCTCGTCCTGATAGCTGGCGAAATTGCCGACGATTGCGGAGAGCAAGTCGGCGGGGGTGACCACCCCTTCAAGGTGGCCGTATTCGTCGTGCACCAGGGCCATCGCCACGCCCGATTGTTGGAGGATCCGCAGCGCGTCCATCGCATCAAGCTGGTCGGGGATGATCTCGGCCTTGCGCATCAGTTTGGGCAGACTGACTTTGCGGCCCGCCAGCAGCACCGCCAGCACATCCTTGACCTTGACCACCCCGACGATGTTGTCCGGACTGCCATCGGCCACCGGCAGCAGCGAATGTGGGCTGCTCTTGATCGCGGCTCGGACCTCCTCTTCGCTCGCCTTGCGGTCGATTGTGTCGAGTTCAATACGGGGCGTCATCACCTCGCGCACCGGGCGATCAGCCAGCCGCATGATCCCGGTCATGATTTGGCGCTCGTCTTCCTCTATCGCGCCAGACCGCGTGGCCTCGGCGAAGATCATCTGCAGTTCTTCGGCGCTGAGCGCGTGGTCGCCCTTGTGGCTGACCTGGAGCAAGCGCAGTAGTACGGCAGACGAGCGATCAAGCAGCCAAACCATCGGCGCAGCGATGCGGCTGATCATTTGCATCGCCGGGGCGGCGACAATCGCAATCGGAACTGCCGCGCGCAAGGCCATCTGTTTGGGTACCAGTTCGCCCACCACCAGGCTGAAATAGGTGGTCAGCGCGATCGCGATGGCAAAACCCGATTGCGGCGCCCAGTCAGCCGGAACTCCCAGCAGCATCAGACGCTCGCCAATCGGACCGCCCAGGCTCGCTCCCGAGAATGCGCCGGCGATGATACCGACCAAGGTAATCCCGGTCTGCGCGGTGGAAAGCAGCTTGCCCGGATCAGCGGCCAGTGCCAGCGCCACCTTGGCGCCGTTGCTGCCGCGTTCGGCGGCCACGCGCAGCCGCGCCGGCCGCGCCGACACGATCGCCAGTTCGGACATGGCGAACACACCGTTGAGAAGTATCAGGCCGGCAATCACCAGCACATCGGACCAAGGAAACGGATTCACGTTTCATCCGTTAGCAGCAATGTGAGCCCACGCGAAGTGCGGCTTTTGGTCTAAACCGCCGTGGGTGGTTGACGCCAATCGGTGCACCACCCATTCACATCGCGGGCGGTAGCCAATTGACAAATGATGTATGAGAGAAGGGGAATACCCATGATTAAATCTCGCTGGATGATCTCGGCCTTTGCCGCCGGAACCCTGATGGCCACATCGGCCTGCGTTACCGATCCCAACACGGGTGAGAAGAAGATTTCACGCACCGCCATTGGCGGCGTGGGTGGTGCGGTCGTCGGCGGACTTCTGGGCGGCCTGATCGGCGGCAAGACTGGACGCATTGTCGGCGCCGGCATTGGCGGCGTGGCTGGAGGCGTGGTTGGCTACAAGATGGATCAGCAGATCAAGACGCTGCGCGAACAGACCGCCGGGACCGGGGTCGACGTAAGCGAAACCGATGGCGGCAAGGCGATTCTGGTCAATCTGCCTGATGGCGTGACTTTTGCGACCGGCAGTTCCTCAATTTCCCCTTCGTTCCGGGCGACTCTGGACAAGGTAGCACAGACGCTGATTCAATATCCTGACAGCCTGATCGACGTCTATGGTTATACCGACACAGTTGGGTCGACGGCGTCGAACCAGCGGCTTTCTGAAGAGCGCGCCCGTGCGGTAGCGAATTATCTGATCAGCCGCGGCGTGCCTGCTGCGCGGATCCGCTGGCAGGGCTTTGGTGAGACCGTGCTGAAGGTTCAGACCGGTGACAATGTCAACGAACCGCAGAATCGCCGGGTCGAGATCAAGATCGTTCCGGTCACGCAAGAAGACGTTGCTGCTGCGCGCACCGGTAACTAATCCTGCGCTTGATCGAATGAAATAAAGGGGTCCGCCGCAAGGCGGGCCCTTTTTTCCATTGCCTGGCATTGCGTCAGATACCGGACAGTTCGCGGGCCCGCGCCGCCAGCCGGTCAACCGCCGCAGCGTGGATCGCCGGGGCGCAAACAAGCACCCCAAAGGCACGCGGATCCTGCTTGTTGAAGCCCAGTGGCTGGCCAAAGGCATCGCTCACCGCCGCCCCCGCCTCGCGTGCGATAAGCGTGGCCGCGCCAACATCCCATTCGTAGCCCCATCGCACCGTCGCCACCAAATCAGCCTCGTCCGCGGCGACCATCGCGATCCTAAGCGCAATCGAGTTGGGTTGATCAACCAACGTCAGATCGATGTCAGACTTGGGCAAACTATGCGCCGGCACCCGTGCTCCCGCTAGCTCGGTGCGGGCCGAGGCCGCCAGCGGTGTGCCATTGCGCCAGGCCCCGCGCCCGGCTTCGGCTGACCAGAACTCACCACGCGCGGGGGCGTCGAGGATCCCGAGCAACGGGCGCCCGGCGCTGACCAAGGCGACCGAGACTGACCAGCCGGGGCGCCCGCGGATAAAGTCACGAGTGCCGTCAATTGGATCAACCAGCCAGATCAGGTTAGCGTCGAGGCGCTCGGGCGCATCAATGGTCTCTTCCGATAGCCAACCCGCCGATGGCAGCAGAGCTCCCAATTCCTGCTTGAGGAACCTGTCCACTTCCAGATCGGCCACACTGACCGGATCGCCCGGCTGCTTGTCCCAGCTATCGAGCGTGTGGCCGTGGCCGGGCCAGCGGTTTAGGGCAATCTGACCGGCGGCGCGCACGACCGCTTCAAGATGAGCGCGGTCGATCAATCGCTGCCCCAGCTGCGCGGTCGCGGCAGTGTTGAGAAAAGTTCGCAAGTAGCGTTCATAAATCTATCCTAGACCGCGCCACCAGGGCTTTTCAAGCCCGCCGGGCTGTGCTTAGGCGGCGCATCACGGCGCATTACCGGGCCGGCCACAACCACCCGCGCAGCAGAGAGCATAATTGCCATGAACATTCACGAATACCAGGCCAAGGAACTGCTCGCCAAATTCGGTATTGGCATCCCTAAAGGCATCGCCGCGCTAACCGTGGCCGAAGCGGTTGACGCCGCCAAACAGCTCCCCGGTCCGCTCTATGTGGTCAAGGCGCAAATCCATGCCGGCGGGCGCGGCAAAGGCAAGTTCAATGAACTCGGGCCCGATGCCAAGGGCGGCGTGCGGCTGGCCAAGTCGATCGAGGAGGTGGCAGTCAGCGCCAAAGAGATGCTCGGCAACACGCTGGTCACGATCCAGACCGGCGAAGTCGGCAAGCAAGTCAACCGGCTCTACATTACCGACGGGGTCGACATCGGCAAAGAATATTACCTGTCACTGTTGGTTGACCGCGCGAGCGGACGGATCGCGATGATCGCCAGCACCGAAGGCGGGGTCAGCATAGAGGATGTGGCGCACGATACACCCGAAAAGATTGCCACAATCACCATCGACCCTGCCCAGGGTTTCATGCCGCACCATGGCCGCGCGCTGGCCTTCGGGCTCAAGCTCAAGGGCGATCTGGCCAAACAAGCAGGCGTGCTGGGCAAGCAACTCTACGACGCCTTCATCGAACTCGACTGCGCGATGATCGAGATCAACCCGCTAGCCGATTGCGGTGGCAAGCTGCTGGTGCTCGACACCAAAATGAGCTTCGATTCGAATTCGCTGTATCGCCACCCCGATATTATGGCTTTGCGCGACGAGAGCGAGGAAGACCCGATGGAGATCGAGGCGTCGAAGCACGACCTCGCCTATATCAAGCTCGACGGCGATATCGGCTGCATGGTCAACGGTGCGGGTCTGGCCATGGCGACGATGGACATCATCAAGCTTAACGGCATGTTCCCTGCTAACTTCCTCGACGTTGGCGGCGGCGCCAGCAAGGAAAAGGTCACCGCCGCGTTCAAGATCATCCTGTCCGATCCAGCGGTCAAGGGCATCCTAGTCAACATCTTCGGCGGGATCATGAAGTGCGATATCATCGCCGACGGGATAGTTGCGGCGGCGAAGGAGGTAAACCTGTCCGTACCGCTGGTGGTGCGCCTAGAAGGCACCAACGTGGCCGAGGGTAAGGCAATCTTGGAGAACTCTGGCCTGCCAATCGTCTCGGCCAGCGATCTGGGCGATGCTGCGGCGAAGATCGTGGCCGAAGTGAAAAAGGCGGCGTAATTTGAGGCAGTTGACGTTTCCGTAAACGTAAACTAAGCGCCTCGATGCAAATTCAAACGGAAAGGCTTGCAAGCTATGAAAGCCCTGGTCTGCGTTAAACGTGTGATCGATTACAATGTGAAGCCGCGGGTCAAATCCGATGGCTCGGGCGTCGATCTCGCTAATGTCAAAATGAGCATGAACCCGTTCGACGAGATCGCGGTCGAAGAAGCCATCCGCCTCAAGGAAAAGGGCGTGGTTTCAGAAATCGTGGTGCTGTCGATCGGTCCGGCCAAGGCGGCCGAAACGCTGCGCACCGCGCTGGCGATGGGCGCGGACCGCGCAGTGCTGGTGCAGGTCGATGACGGTGTCGAGGTTGAGCCGCTGGCCGTAGCCAAGCTGGTCAAGGGCGTGGCCGATGAGGAATCTCCCGGGCTGATCATCACTGGCAAGCAGGCAATCGACGACGATTCGAACCAGGTCGGCCAGATGGTTGCGGCCTTGATGGGCCGCCCGCAAGGCACCTTTGCCAATGAAATCGCGGTTGAAGGTGACAGCGTCGTAGTTAAGCGCGAAATCGATGGCGGTCTGGAGACGGTAAAGCTCACCCTGCCCGCGATTGTCACTACCGACCTGCGGCTCAACGTGCCGCGCTATGCCTCGCTGCCCAATATTATGAAGGCCAAGGCCAAACCGATGGCGATCAAAACCCCGGCCGATTACGGCGTGGACATCACTCCGCGGCTCAAAACGCTGAAAGTCAGCGAGCCGCCGATGCGCGTGGCGGGGATCAAGGTCGCCGATGTTGATGCCCTGGTGGCCAAACTTAAGGAACTGGGAGTCGGCGCATGAAGTCGCTCGTTTGGGTCGAACACGATAACGCTTCGGTTAAAGACGCCACGCTGGCCGTGGTTACCGCCGCATCTCAGCTGGGCGAAGTCCATCTGCTGGTCGCCGGATCGGGCTGCAAGGCCGTGGCCGACGAAGCCGCCAAGATTGCCGGGGTGGGCAAAGTCCACCTCGCCGACGACGTAGCCTATGCCCATGCCTTGGCTGAAAACGTCGCGCCGCTGGTGGCCGGTCTGATGAGCCATCACGATGCGTTCTTGGCGCCCGCCACCACCACCGGCAAGAACGTCGCCCCGCGCGTCGCCGCGCTGCTCGATGTGATGCAGGTTTCGGACATTCTCTCGGTCGAAGGCCCTAAGACCTTCACCCGCCCGATCTATGCCGGCAACGCCATCGCCACGGTCGAAAGCACCGATGCCAAGCTGGTGATCACGGTACGCGGCACGGCCTTCGCCAAGGCCGATGCCAGCGGCGGTTCGGGCACGGTTGAGGCGGTTGCCCCCACGGGCGAATGCGGCATCTCGACTTTCGTTGGTTCGGAAATCGCCAAGAGCGAACGCCCCGAGCTGACCAGCGCCAAGATCATTGTTTCAGGCGGCCGCGCATTGAAAGATGCCGACACGTTCAAACAGGTGATCTTCCCGCTCGCCGACAAGCTCGGTGCGGCAGTGGGCGCGAGCCGCGCGGCGGTCGATGCGGGCTATGTCCCCAATGATTACCAAGTTGGCCAGACCGGCAAGATCGTCGCCCCAGCAGTCTATATCGCAATCGGCATCTCCGGCGCGATCCAGCATTTGGCGGGGATGAAAGATTCGAAGATCATCGTCGCAATCAACAAGGATGAGGATGCTCCGATCTTCCAGGTCGCCGATGTGGGACTGGTGGCGGATTTGTTCAATGCTGTGCCGGAGCTTACTGAGAAGCTTTGAGCTTCGGCTATGACCGACACCGAACTTCTCGAATTAATCGATCAAATCAAATCGACAATGGTGAGCGTGGCCACGGGCGGAGCTCGTATCGAAGAGGTCAATTGGGTTTTCGGCGAGCAATATGATCAAGTGAATGCTGAGGTTAGGCGCCGTGGTCTTGCCAATCCGTTTCCGTACCGAGACTTGTGGCAATGGTACGGTAAATGGAGTTCCGATCTTGCTGGATACGCGAGACGTCGCGCCTATGTCAGCGATTTGGTTGCAAATACCATAGGGGCGTTGAAGAATGGCCGCTTCGGTGAGGTAGAGCCCACCGGTTGGGCACGCGTTGATCGGACCTTAGAAGAAGCTAGAATCGCTCTCGGTCGAGCACAGACGGAGGAACAGTTTCAATCGGTTGGACTATTTTGCCGAGAAGCGCTCATTTCGTGTGCACAGGAAGTGCATGACGCCGATCGCCATCCCACCTTGGATGGCGTTTCTGCTAGTCCTACCGACTTCAAGCGTCGGATTGAAGCCTACATTGCTGTCGAGTTGTTTGGTTCCGCAGCGGAAGAAGCGAGGCGTCATGCCCGCACCGCTCTGGACCTATCGCTTAGATTGCAGCACCAACGTACAGCTATATTTCGCGACGCTGCGATTTGCCTTGAGGCTTCCGCAAGTGTGGTCAGCATCATTGCAATTGTCTCGGGGCGGCGCGATCCCTGACGCCAGCGCCAATCTGATGGTCATGTTAGCCTGATCTGGTGCTGATCTATCAAGCCGGATAAAGCGACCTTGCAACTGGTCCGCCTCAATTCACACTCGGAACTCGGCCATGAGACGTCTGGTTTAAACACGCTCGTACAACACCAGCGGCTTGTCCCCCGGCTCTTGGTGGCGGGCGTATTCAACAAATCCCAGTTGCAGCGCCAATCGCTCGGACACTGCGTGACCCTCTTCGATCATGCACGCCACCCGTTGCCGCCGGTGCACTTCGTCGAACCACGGCATGACCGCGCGCATCGCTTCGCCAGCATAGCCTTGGCCCCAGTGATCAGGGTGGATGATCCAGCCTGCTTCGGGCACATCGTCCAATCCGAGGGCGAACCCGCGCCATGAGCGGAATATGCCGCAGGTGCCGATGATCTGCGCGCTTCCCTGCCGCCGCACAATAAACACGCCGTAGCCGTACAGCGCCCAGCTGCCGGCGTTGCGGCACAGCCGAGCAAAGGTGTCGGCAGGGGATGGTGACCAAGTGCCGAGGAACGGCAGCGTGCGCGGATCGGTGTTGATCGCGTTTAGCCCGGCATGATCGCCCGGCTGGGGTTGCCACAATTGCAAGCGGGCAGTCGTGAGCAACGGGGCAGTGAACACCAGCGCGCTCAGAGCAGCACGTCCAGGGTATGGATCACCACGCCAACCAGCCCGCCCACCAGCGTGCCATTGATGCGGATGAATTGCAGGTCGCGGCCGACCGCGCCTTCGATCCGCTCGGTCACTGTCTTGGCGTCCCAGCGCTTGACCGTCTCGGACACCAGCCGGACGATCTGATCGCCATAGCGCGTGGCCACCCCGACCAGCGTGCGCCGGGCAAAGCGGTTGACCTGGCGCTGCATCCGCGGATCATCGCGCAGCGTCGCGCCAAGTTCGGCCAAAGCCTCAGCAAATTGGCTGCCGATTTTGGCATCGTTCTGGCGCAGTCGTTTGAGCAGTCCGGTGCGCAGCCGTTCCCACACCCCCTGCCACCAGGTCGACACCGCCGGGTTGGCCAGCAGTTCGTCCTTCATCCGCTCGACTCGGGTGCGCAGATCAGGATCGCTGCGCAGGTCGGCGGCGAGTTTGGCCAGGCCTTCTTCGATCTTGGCGCGCAGCGGATGCTCGGGATCAACGATCACTTCGGCAAGCAATTTATACAAGCCGTCGAGTACTGAACTGGCCAGAGTTTCATCCAGCCCGGTCCACCGCAAAACGGCATTGGCGCGGCGGTGGATCAGGTCGCGGACCAATTCCTCATTGTCTTCCAGCGTCAGCCCGGTCCACCGCACCAGCGAATCGATCACCGCCAAATGGCGGCGGTCGGCGATTGCGGTTTCGACTAACTGGCCCAACAATGGTGCTATCTCCAGCTTGCCGAGCTGGCGCACCAGACCACCGCGAACTTGCCCGCCAAGCCGTTCAGGATCGAGCGATTCGAGCACCTGCGCCAGCAATTCGGCCGCGCCCGCGCGGATCCGCCCCCCGTTGCCTCCACCCTCGCCCGTCCCGCGATCGGCCAGCCAGCTGCCCGCCGCAGCAGCGATGTTGGTCGCCTGGAGCCGCCGCGCGACCACTTGCGGGGTGAGGAAGTTTTCTTGCAGAAACGCCGCCATCGTATCGGCAATCCGGTCCTTATTTTCAGGGATGATCGCGGTGTGCGGGATCGGTATGCCCAGCGGGTGGCGGAACAGCGCGGTGACCGCGAACCAGTCCGCCATGCCGCCTACCATCCCGGCTTCGGCAAACGCCAGCACATAGCCCCAAGCCGGGTGCGTTCCTCCAAACTGGCGCGCAATCACGAACACGGCGGCCATAGCCACCAGCATCCCGGTGGCAAACAGCCGCATCCGGCGGGCCCGGTCGGGCGCCGGCGGTGCACTGCGCACGAGCCGCAACCGGAGGGCGCGCGCGGTCACTCGGCGGGGAAAGCCTCGGGCAAGGGGCCGTGCGCCGGCTGCGGAGCCGTGCTCAACCCATTCTCGCCGGTGTTAAGCAGTTTGCCGCTGAGCCATGGCCCGAGCCGCTTTTCGATCCCGTCAGCCAGGCTGAACCCAGCGGGCACGATCAGCAACGTCAGCAGGGTCGAGAGGATAAGTCCGCCGATTACCACGGTACCCATCGGCGCGCGCCACGCGCCGTCACCTGAAAGCGATAATGCGGTCGGCACCATCCCAGCGGTCATGGCCACAGTTGTCATCACAATTGGCTGCGCGCGCTTGTGCCCTGCCTCGATGATCGCGGCGAACTTGTCCGCCCCGGCCGACATTTCCTCAATTGCGAAATCGATCAGCAGGATCGAATTTTTGGCCACGATTCCGAACAGCATCAGAATGCCGATGAACACCGGCATCGAAATCGGTTGGCCAGCAATCAGCAGCATCAGCAGCCCGCCTAAGGGGGCAAGGAACAGCGAGCCCATATTGACCAACGGCGACACAAACCGGTGATAGAGCAGCACCAGCACCGAAAACACCAGCAGTACTCCGGCGAGCAGCGCCTTGGCAAAGTTGCTAAGCAGCTCTTGCAGGATCTTGTCATTGCCGATCGGCGCGTTGGACACTCCGGTCGGCAGCTTTTCCATCACCGGCAGCTTGTTGATCAACGCCATCGCGTTGCCTTGCAGCACATCTCGGCCAAGGTCAGCGCCGACGAACACCCGGCGGTTCTGGTTATAGCGCTGGATGCTGACCGGGCCCGAGCCAAAGGAAATCTCGGCCACGGTCGCCAGCGGCACTGAGCCGCCGCTGGTGGTCGGTACCGGCATATTGCGCAAGGTGGCGATGTTGCGCCGCGAATCTTCGGACAAACGCACCCGGATCGGCACCTGCCGATCGGTGAGTGAAAATTTGGCGGCGTTTTGATCGATATCGCCAATGGTGGCGATGCGGATCGTCTGGCTCAGCGCGCTGGTGGTCACCCCCAGCGAAGCCGCCAGGTCGAGCCGCGGTTTAATGATTACTTCGGGGCGACGCATGTCCGCAGCGATACGCGGCGCGACCAGTTCCTTCAGGCCGCGCATCTGCTCAACCAATTGGTTGGCGGTCTGCTCCAGCAGCGCTGAATTACTGCCCGACAGCATGATTGAAATTGGCCGCCCTGTACCACCACCTCCGCCGCCCGGACCGCTAAGATCCTGGAACGAAACCCGCGCATCAGGCACCGTCTGCAACAAAGGCGTTAGCTCGCGGCTGAGTTCCTGGCTGCTCTTGTCGCGCTTGGCTTTGAGCGTGACGAATAGCCGGGCATTGCCTTCCCGAATCCGTTCGAGCGCGTGATCGACTTCGGGCCGCTTCGAGACGATCTCGGCGACCTGATCGGCGATTTGTTCAGTCTGCGCCAGCGTGGTGCCAGGGACCGTCTCGATATTGATCAGTGCAAAGTCGGAATTCACATCGGGGAACGGCTGCACTGGGATCATCATGAACATCGCCAAGGTCAGGACCAGCGAACCGAGCCCAATCCCGACCATCCACACCCGGTGATCCTGCAGTCGTGCCCGGTAGCGGGCCCCCATATAGGCGTACCATTGCCCCAAACGCCCATGGTTCAATCCAATAATCAATGCCAACAATTTGCGCACCAGCCACGACGCCAGCAATCCGGTTGCCAGAGCCGCCAGCAGGGTTACGAACGTCAGCGTCTTCTTCCAGCCAAACAGCGTAAACTTGAACGCGGCGATCAGCTGATAGACGCCCATAAGCCCGGCCACGAATGCGGCCATGATCAGCAGCACCGCGATCGCTCCGATCAGGTAAGCCAACGGCGAGCCGCGCACGGCCGTAATCCGCGCCCGAATGGCTTTCGCCGTGGTCGAATCAAGCGACCAGTGCAGCACCCGCAGATAACGCTCCATCCACTTACCCGAAGCGTGTTCGGCAGTGCCGTGCGATTTAAGGAAATAGGCGGCAATCATCGGTGTGATCATCCGCGCCACCGCCAAGCTGACCAGCACCGAGATTACCACAGTAAGCCCGAAATTGCGGAAAAACTGTCCCGAGACTCCCGACATCAGGCCCACCGGCAAAAACACCGCGACAATCGAGAAGGTGGTGGCAACCACGGCCAGGCCGATTTCATCGGCGGCGTCAATCGAGGCTTGGTAGGCACTTTTACCCATCCGCATATGCCGCACGATATTTTCGATCTCGACAATGGCATCATCGACCAGCACGCCTGCGACCAGGCCCAACGCCAGCAGCGACAAACCGTTAAGCGTGAAGCCGAACCAAGCATCCATCATCCAAAAGGTCGGGATCGCGGACAGCGGGATAGCGATCGCCGAAATGACTGTGGCGCGCCAATCGCGCAGGAAGAAGAACACCACGATCACCGCCAGGATCGCGCCCTCAATCATCGACGAGATCGAACTTTCGTACTGCTGTTTGGTATAGTCGACCGAACTGAACAGGCGGGTGAAATGGATCCCCGGATGATCCTTCTTGAGCTGCTCGATCTTGTTGATCGCGCCATCATAAACCGACACGTCGGATTCGCCGCGCGCGCGTGACATCGCAAAAGTCACCACCGGCTTGCCATTGATTTTGCCCATCGTCGTCACTTCGGCATAGCTGTCGGTGACGGTCGCAAAGTCAGTCAGCTTGATCGTGCGCCCGCCGCTCAGCGGCACGTCGGTCTGCGATAGTTCATAAGCATCTGCGGCATTGCCCAGCACGCGCACTGATTGCCGGGATCCCGCAATTTCGGCCTTGCCACCCGCGGCATTCACGTTGAGCTGGCGCAGTACGCTGTTGACCTGGCTTGCGGTCACCCCAAGCGACTGCATCCGCGCCGGATCGAGCGTCACACGAATTTCGCGGTTGACCCCGCCCTGGCGATCGACCGTGGCCATGCCCGGTACCGTCAGCAGCTGCTTGGCGATGGTATCGTCGATGAACCACGACAATTGCTCGATTGTCATGTCATCGGCCGAAACCGCGAAATAGGCGATCGGGTCGGACGAGGTTTGAACCTTGAAGATCTGCGGCTCAAGAATCCCGTCGGGCAATTCACCGCGGGCCTGATCGACAGCGTTCTTGACCTCGCTGACCGCGTTGTTGATGTCGGTCCCGATCTGGAAGAAGATCATGGTCTGGTTGCCGCCCTCGGAGGCAGTCGAGCTGATCGAATCGACTCCGCTGATCGTCCGAACTGCGGATTCGACCTTTTGCGTGATCTGCGATTCGATCTCGGACGGGGCCGCGCCGGGCTGCGAAATGGCTACAATGACGGCGGGGAATTCGATGTCGGGGTCGTTTTGGACCTTCATGGTCGAGAAGCTCATGATCCCAGCGATCATCAGGCCCAGGAAAATGACTATCGGCACCACCGGGTTGCGGATCGACCATGCGGAGATGTTGCGGAAGTTCATAGTCTTGCCCTTGCGCCGCGCTTATTGCTTGGCCGCGACTGGCTGAATCTTCTCGCCTTGCGAGAGGAACCCGCCGGCGCGCAATACCACTCGTTCGCTGCCGCTCAGCCCCGCCACTACGGCAATGCCCTTATCGGTCACCAGTCCAAGCTTGATATCGCGGCGCTGCACCTTGTTATCTTGGCCCAAAACGTAAACGTAGCTGCCTTTACTATCCGACAGGATGGCACTTTCGGGGAGCATCGGAGCGACTACGGTGCCCGCCTTGATCTCCGCGCTGGCGAAGCCGCCTGGCGGAAGATCGGGTGCATAAGCCAGCGCGATCCGCGCAACCCCTTGGCGTGACAGCGGATCGATTACCGGCGCGCGCTGCCAAACTTGGCCGGTATAGACATGAGTCGATCCCACTGGAGTGACCAGCGCGGTGACGCCGGGGGCAACTTGCGCCAGATCGGCCTGCCCGAGCTGGGCTTTCAGTTCCATTTCGCCGCCCTTGGCAATGCGGAACAGCACGCCCGATCCGGCACTAACCACCTGACCCGGTTCAGCTTTTCGTTCAAGCACCAGTCCGGCGGCCGGAGCCACGACATTGAGCCGGCGGCTTTGAGCTTGGAGCACCCCCAGTTGCGCCCCGGCCACACGAACCTGAGCATAGGCTGCATCGCGGGTGGAGCGCAGCCGGTCGATATCGGCTTTTGCAACAAACCCCTTTTCGACCAGCCGCAGCGACCGATCTAGATTGGCTTGCGCCAGATTGGCATTGGCCTGCGCTACTTGCACCTGCGCAACCTGGCTCGATTGCTGTTGGACCTGCACCGATCGATCAATCACCGCCATCACCTGCCCGGCGCGGACCCACTGGCCCGGCTCGACCAACACGGCAACGATTTGCCCTCCATCGCCGGCTATCCCGACGGGCAACTCGCGCCGCGCGGCCAGAGTACCAGTGGCGGAAATCGAACCTTCGATCGTCGTGCGGCCCGGAGTGATCACGCTGACCACCGGGGCTTGTTCCTTTTTGTCTCCATCCTCTGCCGCGCCTGCACCCGCGCGGTGGACCATGAACCAGATCGCCGCCATGATCAGCAGTAGAGCCAGCCCGGCCAGCAGCAACCGACGTTTGCTGCGCCGTTGGCCGGCGTCATCTAACAGCGGATTGTCGTCCGAGAGCATCCCTGCATCAACTCTGGATTCGAAATTCATTGCTGCAACTGCCTTCAATGTTCCGGTTACGGCAGCGCCAAATGCGCAGCCACCCGAGCCCTTAGAGATCGATGCCAACAAGGCCCGATGCCGGACTGTATTACTATGCTAAATCACCCACCGCAAGCCCTGTTGCGCTAACCGCCGACGCACGATCTGTCGGACGGCGCCATACGCGGGGCATGGCGGCGGGGCAATGGCGGGGTCGTCAAACAGCACAGGTGCGCCGTCAAACTGCAGCGGGCATGCACGAGCGCCGCCAGTCTGAAACGGAGCGGCCGGGGTGGATGGTTGTCCGCCCCGGCCGTTGCCCGATTTTACTGCAAGGTTCAGTTTAGTATTTGAGCTGGCGCTCATAGAGGTCGCGGTAATGCTGGATGCGGGTAACCCTGAGGCCCTGCATCCCCGAGCGATCGACCGCGCGCTGCCACGATGCGAACTCTTCGAGCGTCAGATTATAACGCTCGCAGACTTCATCGATCGACAGCAAGCCGCCATTGACCGCCGCTACCACTTCGGCCTTGCGCCGTACCACCCACCGCGTGGTCGCAGGCGCGGGCAGTGAATCCAGCGTCAGTGGCTCGCCAAGCGGGCCAATCACCATTGCTGGTCGGATTTTCTGATTTTCAATCATCATTGTCCTCGACCGCCGACATGGACTTGACCAGCAGTATCAGCCCCCATGCCATGCAGCCCTTTGCCATCTGTTGAATCATTGAGGTTAACGCCGCGTGTTAGAACCGCTCCGTCGCACCCGGATACCGGCCAGTCGAAAAACCCGCCGCCGAGCATGATCGGCCGCGAATCGCCATGCGCCAG
>JAYTIS010000354.1:0-2533 GCA_043731725.1 Novosphingobium sp. | reverse complement strand
GGACGACTTAGCGCATTATTGCGCGCAGGCCAGTCAAGACACGCCGCGCCTGATGCTCAGCAATGCGCAGCGCCGCTGGGGCAGCTGCGCGCGCGGCGGGACCATTCGGATCAATTGGCGGCTGATCATGGCACCGCCCGAAGTGCGCCGCTCGGTGGTGGCGCACGAGGTCGCGCATTTGGTGCACTTCGATCACAGCCCGGCGTTCCACGCCCTGCTCGACGAATTGTTCGAGCATGATCTGCGCGCCGCCAACCGCTGGCTCAAGCGCTCGGGCCGCGGGCTCTATCTGCCCTTCGGATAAACCCGTAACGGCTCTTTAACCATAACCGGAGCAATGTGGCTGAATGGTCCGTCCACTTGCCTTTGGCGCAGCCTTGCTGGTGCTGTGCGCTCCTGCCGCCGCGCAAGACAACTGTCGGCTGTGCTCCACCAGTGCGGGGGTCGCGCCGGGCGAGCGGCCGCTGACGATCGAAATCTGGACCGATCTCAACTTCAGCAAGCTGGCGTTGACCGGACGCACTGGGGGCAGCGCTGAACTCTCCGCGAGCGGCGGCGGCAAGCAGACCACCGGCGAGCTGATCGATCTGGGCGGAATTTCGGTCTCCGGCCACGGCAAGATCACCGGCGTACCCTTGCGCGAAGTGCGGATCGACCTGCCCGACCGGGTCGATATGACCACCGCCGATGACGGCCACGCCGAACTGGCGCAATTCACCACCGATCTGCCCGCGCATCCATCGCTCAATGCCAATGGTGAGCTCGAATTCAGTTTTGGTGCGCGACTGGTGTTAAGCGGCGGGCGCGGCGGTAATTATCGCGGACGGATCCCGATTTCGGTCGATTACAACTGACGACTAGCGCCGAACGCGCGCTGCGCCTATCTTGGGCTGATGTCATTCCTGCGCAATATCAATCCCGTCGGCGCACTAGCGGACCTGCGCAGTGTGTACCGCGAGGCCGGCCCGGCGCGCTGGCGCTACGCCGCACTGGCGGCGCTGTGCACCTTCGGTATCTTTGGGATCATGGCCAACCAAAACTGGGTGGGTGAACGCCGGCTGCCCGAGATCACCTATATCAATTCGTGGCCGGCGGACCGGACCGAGGCCGAAACCAAGGCCTTCATCGCTGCGAACCAGAAAATGAAGGATGCCCGCGAAAAGGCCCAAGCCCAATCTGATGCAGAAGCGCAGAAGCTGTGGATGGCGGTCGGCAGAGCCTCGGGCATGGATGTCGACGCGATCAAGCGGCGGGCCGAAGCCGACGCCGCGGCTGAGAAAGCCAAGGCCGCGGTCCGCGACGCGGCTGCCGTTTCCTCGGCCCGCGCCAAAGCTCCCGCTACGCAGATCCCGGTTGGACGCTGAGACGGACCAGCGCTGGCTGGCTGCGGCAGCGCGGCTGGCGCGGCGCGGGATCCCTTCAACGCGGCCCAATCCCGCAGTGGCCGCGCTGATCGTCAAACATGGCCGAGTGATCGCGCGCGGCCTCACCCAACCCGGCGGTCGCCCGCATGCCGAAGCCGAAGCACTCGCCGCCGCGGGAGCCGATACCGCCGGGGCGACGCTCTACGTCACGCTCGAACCCTGCGCCCATGCCAGCGCGCGCGGCCCGGCCTGCGCCGATTTGATCGCAGCCAGCGGCGTGGCGCGGGCGGTGATCGGCTGTCTTGATCCCGATCCGCGCACCGCCGGGCAAGGCATCGCACGGCTGCGGCAGACCGGGATTGCCGCAGAACTGGTCGACTGTGCGGACTGCATCGCCAGCCTCGCCGGTTACCTCACCCGCACCCAGCAACAGCGCCCCCACGTCACGCTCAAGCTGGCCTTGTCGGCCGATGCCCGGCTCGCCCCGCCGCCGGGCCAGGGCCAATGGCTGACCGGGCCCGAAGCGCGCGCGCATGTCCATGCCTGGCGCGCGCGGATGGATGCGATCGTGGTCGGGCGCGGCACGCTGGAAGCCGACCAGCCGCGGCTCGACGTGCGCTTGCCCGGGCTGGAGAAACGCAGTCCGGAGCGCTGGCTGCTCACCCACGGCAACGCCCCCGCCAGCTGGCGCGCGCTGTCCGCCCCCACCGCAATCGGTGCCATGGGCCAAGCGCAATACCTGATGGTCGAAGGCGGCGCTGAAACCGCGCGTGCATTCCTCGCCGCCGGGCTGGTCGACCGGATGCTGCTCTACCGTGCGCCGCACGATGTTGGCGGTGACGGCGCGGCCCTGCCCGAGCTTGATCCGGCCACACTCGCCGCCGATCCCGCATGGCGCCAAACCGACACACGCCAGCTTGGCAACGACCGGTTGGACGTCTACGAGCGGGCCTGATGTTTACCGGGATCGTCTCTGCCATCGGCACCGTGCGCGAAGCGCGCCAGCAGGGCGACCTGCGCTTGGTTGTAACCTGCCCTTACGATCCGGCGCAGATTGCGATCGGCGCGTCGATAGCCTGTTCGGGCGTGTGCCTGACCGTGGTTGAACGCGGCGGGCCCAATCCCGCACAGGGCGCGAGCGATGGCTGGTTCGCAGTCGATGTCTCGGG
>JAYTIS010000353.1:0-1643 GCA_043731725.1 Novosphingobium sp. | reverse complement strand
CGCGACCAAGGACAGCACGGGGCGGTTGCGAGTAGCCGCCGCGACAACGGTGGGCGACAGCGGCTATGAACGCACCGAAGCGCTACTTGCGGCCGAATGCGACGTGATCATCATCGACACCGCGCACGGCCACAATCGCGACGTCGCGCGCGCGGTTGAACGGGTCAAGCGGCTGAGCAATTCGGCGCAAGTGGTGGCGGGCAACGTCGCCACTTATGAAGCGACCAAGGCGCTAATCGATGCCGGGGCCGACGCGGTCAAGGTCGGGATCGGGCCAGGCTCGATCTGCACCACCCGCGTGGTCGCTGGGGTCGGGGTGCCGCAGCTGACCGCGGTGATGGAAGCCGCACGCGCCGCACGTGAAGCCGGAGTGCCGGTGATCGCCGATGGCGGCCTGCGCACCTCTGGCGATGCGGCCAAGGCACTGGCTGCGGGCGCCAGCACGATTATGGTCGGTTCGCTATTGGCGGGTACCACCGAAGCTCCGGGCGAAACGTTTTTGTACCAAGGTCGGGTCTATAAAAGCTATCGCGGGATGGGCTCGGTCGGGGCCATGGCGCGCGGCAGCGCCGATCGCTATTTCCAGCAGGATATCAAAGATCAGATGAAGCTGGTGCCCGAAGGGATCGAAGGCCAGGTGCCGTATAAGGGCCCGGCCAAAGATGTGGTTCACCAGCTGGTTGGCGGGATCAAGGCGGCGATGGGCTATACCGGATCGGCCACGATCGAGGACCTGCAAGCGCGCGCGCAATTTGTCCGCATCACCAACGCCGGCCTGCGCGAAAGCCATGTCCACGACGTGACGATCACGCGTGAAGCGCCCAATTACCCGACGCAGTAATTCATGACCCCCGCCGCACGCGTCCAGGGGGCAATCGAGCTGCTCGACCTGATTATTGCGGCCGCGCGCGGGCAGGGCGCTAGCGCCGACCGGATCATCGCCGAATGGTTCAAGACCCGCCGCTATATGGGCAGCGGTGATCGGCGCGCGGTGCGCGAGCTGGTTTACGGCGCGGTGCGGGCCTGCGGTGAAATCCCCGTAACCGGTCGCGCAGCGATGTTGCGGCAGGCGCAGGGCGATACCGCGATCCAGCCGCTGTTCGACGGTTCAAAGCACGCCCCGGCGGTGATTACGCCGGGCGAGCCAATCGCTGGGGCGGGCATCGCGCCGCGCTGGCTCGAGATGAAGCTGGCTGAAAGCGGAATTACCGCGAATGAAGCTACGGCACTGCTCGGCCGCGCGCCGCTCGATGTCCGGCTCAACCGGCTTAAGGGTGATGGGCCTGAGCTTCCGGTGGCCGGCGCGGCGACGCAGGCGCCCGATGCTTTGCGCTTCCCATCGGGAACCCCGGTTGAACAATGGGAGGCTTACCAGACTGGTCGGATCGAGGTGCAGGATACCGGATCGCAGCTGTGCTGTCTGGCGCTGGCGGCGCGGCCCGGCGAGACGGTGATCGATCTATGTGCCGGGGCCGGGGGCAAGACGCTCGCGCTGGCCGCCGCAATGGACAACAAAGGCCGGCTGATCGCGGCTGACACTGATCGCGGCCGGCTGTCGCGCTTACCGCCCCGCGCGGCGCGGGCCGGGGCGCTGAACGTCGAGACGCGGTTGCTCAATCCTGGACGTGAGGCTGAGGTGCTGG
>JAYTIS010000352.1:0-5280 GCA_043731725.1 Novosphingobium sp. | reverse complement strand
CCCAGCCTAACTGGCACCATCGAGATCCCGGCAGAAGGATCGGTACTGCCCGATACGTATGAGATCGAGAAGGGCGAGAGCCGGCAAACGGTATTGCTGCGGATGCAAGCCGCGATGCAGCGGACGCTCGCTGAACTGTGGGCCAAGCGTTCCCCCGATACAGTGGCCAAGTCGCCTGGGGAAGCCATGGCACTGGCCTCAATTGTCGAGAAAGAAACCGGCAAACCGAGCGAGCGACCGATGGTGGCGGGGCTCTATTCGAACCGCCTCCGTACGGGCATGCAGCTGCAGGCCGATCCAACAATCATCTACCCGATCACCAAAGGCAAACCACTCGGGCGGCGCATCCGGCAATCGGAGATCAACGCGGTCAACGGTTACAACACCTACAGCATGTTCGGACTGCCCAAGGGACCGATCACCAATCCCGGCAAATTGTCGATCGCCGCCGTGCTCAATCCGGCCAAGACTGACGCGCTTTACATGGTGGCCGATGGCAGCGGCGGGCATGCCTTCGCGGCGACGCTGGCCGAGCACAATGCCAACGTCCAGAAGTGGTTTACGATCCGCAAGAACCGCGGCGACTTTTAGCCGCTAGCGCCCGGTCGCAGCTTCCATCGCGGGCAGATAGCGCGCGCCGACGATTTCCACTGCGTGGCTTGCTGCATCGATCTGGGTCAATTGCTCCGAGCTCAGCGCCAGTTCGATCGCCCCCAAATTTTCCTCCAACCGCGACAGTTTGGTGGTGCCGGGGATCGGGACGATCCAGTCGTGCTGGGCGAGCAGCCACGCCAGCGCAATTTGTGCGACTGTTGCCCCGAGCGGTGCGGCGATTGTCTGTAGCACTTCAACCAGCTTGGCATTGGCGGCCATTGCGTCTTGCTGAAAACGCGGCAGGCGGGCGCGAAAGTCGCCCGCTTCGAAGGTGGTGTCGGCGGTGATCGCGCCGGTCAGGAAGCCGCGGCCAAGCGGGCTGTACGGCACAAATCCGATCCCGAGTTCGGCCAACAGCGGCAGCACTTCGGCCTCTGGCTCGCGCTGCCAAAGGGAATATTCGCTTTGCAACGCGGTCACCGGTTGGACGGCATGAGCACGGCGAATCGACTGAGGCCCTGCTTCGGACAGCCCGAAATGCTTGACCTTGCCGGCCGCGATCAGATCGCGTACCGCTCCGGCCACGTCTTCCATTGGCACCGCAGGATCAACCCGGTGCTGATAAAGCAGGTCGATCCGGTCCGTCCGCAGCCGCTTGAGCGAGGCATCGACGACCGCGCGGATATGCGCCGGAGTGCTGTTGAAATGTGGCCCGGTCTTGGGATCGCCCGCCAGATCGAACCCGAATTTGGTCGCGATGACAACAGAATCGCGCAGCGGGGCGAGCGCTTCGCCGAGCAGTTCCTCGTTGACGTAAGGCCCGTAAACTTCGGCCGTGTCGAAAAACGTTACACCCAGTTCGACCGCCTGGCGCAGCAGCGCGATCATCGCCGCCTTGTCAGGGGCAGGACCATAAGCCCAGCTCATCCCCATGCAGCCAAGCCCCAGCGCGGAAACGGTCAGACCAGAGGTGCCCAGTGTGCGCATTTGCATCAATTGTGTTCCTTCAAGGCTCGGCAATGGTGAAGCCGACGGGAATGGGATCGAGCGCGGCTTGCAAGGCGGCAATCGCGCTTGCATCGCCCTCGACCTTTAACCCGGCCACCTGCAATTGCGCCAGCGGCAATTTGAGGAATAGGAGGCCAAGGATCAAGCGGCGCGGGCCAGTGACTGTGACCGCGGGCTGCGCCGCAGGCTGGCCGACGCGGGCAAATAGAACGGTGCGTCCGGCATCGATCCCGACGGTTTCGCCGCGATCGGTCAAAACCAGATTGACTGCAATGGGGGCGCCGATCTTATTAGGATCATAGCGCGTAGCCATCGAATCCATCAGCAGCTGCGTCGGCACCGCTGAGATCAAATCCTGGCTTTGGTTGCCGGTACCGCCGAGCTTGTAGCCCCAACGCAGATCATGCGCAGCGGACAAAAACTGGTTGCGCCAGATGCCGCTTTCAGCCTGGTAACCCTGCTGCTCATAGCTATCGGCGAGCAGCGCGCGAGCTTGCAAATTGGCTGGGTCAGCGAAGATCAGCTGGTTGAGTAGATCGGACGACCAGCGATAATCGCCCGCACTCATCGCGGTGCGGACCAGCCCGATCACTTTCTTTGCACCGCCCATCGCAGCAACATATTTGCGAGCGCGCACCACCGGCGGCCACGGATTGAGGTTGGCCGGTACCGCATCATACCAGCCCAGATAAAATTGATAGATCGCCTTCGAATTGTGGTTGTAAGTGCCGTAATAGCCGTGATTGAACCATTGGGCGGCCAATTCTGGTGGCTGCACCAGCTCTTCGGCCAGCTCAACCGGGGTCTCACCCTGGTTCATTCTCCGCACGGTTTGATCGTGGAGATAGCGATAGTTATCGCGCTGGCTGGCCAGCATGCTGGCCACATCGGTCGAACCGAAGCGCGGCCAGCAGTGGCTCGAAATGATCACATCCGAACGATTGCCGAAAAGCCGCAGCGCTTCGTCGAGATAGCCGGCCCAGGCATGGGTATCGCGCACCTTGGCCCCGCGCGGTGTGAGGATATTGTGCAGTGAGCAAGTCGACATTTCAGCCGACAGGAACACGCGGGCCGGCACAATATATAGGTTGAGTTCGCTCGGAGCTTCGCTGCCCGATACGATTTGAAATTCGAGCGCGACGCCATCGACGGTGCGGGTCTCGCCGGTCCTGCTGATAGTGTCAGTAGGCGCAATTAGTGTGATCTCGCCGCCTGCGACACCCATCCCGATGCCGCTGCCCATCTGGCCTTGCGCGCCCGGCATTAACCCTGCGCCGAACTGGTAATTGGCGCGGCGGCTCATCGCCGCGCCAGCCATGATGTTTTCGGAGGCGGTTTCTTCCATGAATTTGGCCGGGGCGATGATCGCCACTTTGCCGGCCTTGACTTCCACCTCGCTGACAATCCCCCGCACCCCGCCAAAGTGATCGGCATGGCTGTGGCTGTAAATCACCGCGACGACCGGGCGCGTGCCCAGCCGCTGGTTGACCAGTTCAAGCGCCGCCGCAGCAGTCTCGCGGTTGGTCAGTGGATCGACCACAATCCAGCCGGTTTTCCCTGCGATCACGGTCATGTTGGAGACATCGAACCCGCGCACCTGCCAGATGCCTTCGGCCACTTTGAACAGTCCATTGGCTTTGAGCATCCCCATCTCACGCCACAGCGACGGGTTGACCGAGCCAGGGGCAGGCCCGTTTACGAACTGATAAGCCGCAGTATTCCACACCGGCTTGCCTTGCGCGTTGCGGATTAGGGGATCGGCCCGAGTGGCGATGAAGCCGCGCTGGGCAAAGTCGGCGTCGCGCCCGTCTTCCACTGGAAGCGCTTTAGCGGTGGCTTGCTGCGCGGTCAGGGTGGCCGCACTGGCTGGTTTGGGAGCGTTCTCCAGCGCGCTCGGCGCTGCGGGGAGCGCCGTCGCCCCCAGCAAAATCGGCACCATGGCCAAGCGGCTTAGCTGTTGGATCATCTCAGGTTCCTCCCGGCACTTAGACTGCGCTGCTGGGAGAGGGGTAGCAAGGCGATTTCCTCTGCAATCGGGCCGTGGCCGAAGTGGTTTGAATCGGATAGGGGCGAACCCGTGCCCCTCCATCCCAATCACGCACCCTTCATTGTCACGGCCGAGCTGCCGGGCGACATTCTGGCTTGGAGCGATGGCCTGCGCCGCGCGCATTTCCCGCCCGGGCGCAACCATTTGGCCGCGCATGTCACGCTGTTCCATTCGTTCGCGCCGTCGCTGCGTGAGGAACTGCCGCGCGAGCTGGCGCGATGCGCGGCCGAATACGCGCCGCCCACTGCGCAGATCGACGCGCTGATGGACCTGGGCGGCGGCACCGCGTTGGCGGTGCGCAGTCCCGCTATGTTGGCGATCCGCGCTGAGCTGGCCGAGCGGTTCTATGCAATGCTCACCGCGCAAGATCGCGGCGGCAAACGGCTGCACATCACGGTGCAGAACAAAGTCGAGCGGAAGGCCGCGCAGGCCTTGCAGATACAGCTTGGTCCGGAGCTAAACCCGCGCTTGTTCCGCTTTACCGGGCTGGGGCTGCACCGCTATCTTAGCCCGCACTGGGAGCAGTTGGGCGTGTGGAAATTTCGCGGGCACCAGGGTGCTTGACCATGCCCAGCGCGCACCCTATGTGCGCCGCCTGCCCAGCGCTTTGGTGCTGCGCAGGCTTGGTATGGCGGAGTAGCTCAGCTGGTTAGAGCAGCGGAATCATAATCCGCGTGTCGGGGGTTCGAGTCCCTCCTCCGCTACCATCGCCAGCCGCAGAGATGCGCGATTTTCGTGCAATTCCGCGATTCCAGTCCTTAAATGCCGTGTTGCATCCTTTTGCGCGGATTAACGCTGGTTTCCGCGCTCTCCGTCGGCATCGCGGCGGTTCCATGCAACAAGGATGCGCCACGACCGAGAGGCGCGCCGTGGGGTAGGTGGAACGACCGCTTTCGCCGATTCTCGACGAAAAGCGGACGGTCCGCTTACGACCACATAGCTGACGGTCAGAGCCGGCTACAGCGCCTTCGCTCAACTCTCCACTGAATCGAGCACATAGCCGAGCGAGCGCACTGTACGCAGCGGATCAGGTACGCCGTGCGCGGTGAACGAGCGGCGCAGGCGGCCGACCCATACATCGACAGTTCGCTCATCGAGCGCCTGGCCGTCTTTGCCCAACCGATCGATCAGTTCGCTGCGGCTAAATACCTGGTCGGGGTATTCCATGAAGTGAGCCAGCAGGCGGAACTCGTTGGGCACATCGGTATCGGCTTGCCGTTGATGCGGAGCTGGTGCGCTGCCGGGTCGATCGTGATCGCGCCTTGTACTAGCTGGGTGCGCGCCGGTACGTCCTTTCCGCCCAGGCTATCGATCCGTTCGAGCAGACGCAGCGCGTCGAGCGGTCCGACCATGTAATCGTCCGCCCCCGCCAACAAGGCGCGGCGCTTGGCCTCCTGGTTGGGTTCATCGAGCACCATGGTCAGATGGGCATGTCGGGTGGCCTCGCTTTCGCGCAGCCGGCGGCACAGTTCGAGCCCCGACATCGTCGGGCAGAGCCAGTCGACAAAGCCCCATATCTTGCCGCTGGGGACCAGCTGCGGGGGCTGGTCGCCCAATGGCAGCAGGCTCCAGTCGGGCCGTTGCCGCGCGATATCGGCCAGCAGTCCGGCGGGCGGGGAGGTGATCAGCAA